>NZ_JAXION010000036.1:0-37313 GCF_049311045.1 Rhodococcus sp. 7Tela_A2
CCCCCGGGCGGGGGCGCGGCCGCCCAACCCCGCCGGGGCGGCGGGGGCCCGCCCCCCCGCGGACCGCTGCTCGGCGACCTTCCTGGCATGGGAGGCCGTCGAGCGCGCATCGAGCAGCGCGGTCGCGGCGGCGGCGAGCTCAGCCGCCCGGCGACGCCGCGGCGCGAGGGAGTCGGCATCACCGACCGCAGCGGTGATGCGGTTGCGGACCTCCGCGGCCTCGGCGGAGAGCACCGCGGTGCGGCGGTCCAGGTCTGCGAGTTCGGCCTCGACGCGGCGGATTCGTTCGTCGAGGTCGGTGGCGAGACGGTGCAGTTCGTCGACCGCGGCGCGACGCCGCACCAGATGTTCGGCGAGCGCTTTCGCCGCGTCGTGTGCGTAAACCGCGTCGGCGTGACGGACGGTGAGATCCTCGACCGGAACGTCGCCGCAACGCTGACGCAGCACCGCAACGGCCCCGGAGATCTCGGTTGCCGCGGTCCGCGCGTCGGCGAGCGCTCGCTCCGCGCGCTGTTCCGCAGCCTGTGCGGCGGCCTCGTCGTTCTTCGTGACCGTGTCCGGCGCCGGGACGGCGGGAGCGGGATGCTCTGTGGCACCGCAGACTTCGCACGGCTCGCCGGCGGTGAGCCGGGCCGCCAGTTCGGCGGCCATCCCCTCGATACGGCGACGCCGGATGTCGAGATGCCTGTCGCGGGCGTCGTTGAATGCCGAGTGCAACGTCAGCACCCGTTGCTGTGCTCGTTCGAGGTCGGTGCCGAGCGCGGCGAGTTCGACTGCGGCACCGAGAGAATCCGCGCCGCGGTCGCGGGCGGCGACAAGTCCTGGGAGGGACGCGGCGGCCTGCTCCGACTCGCTCACCGCGGCGACCGCGGCAGCGAGCCGGTCGGGCAGTGCAGCGCGCTCGGCGACCCGTGTCGTGTGGTCGTCGCCGAGGGCGCGGCGGCGCGGGGCCACTCGGCCCAGGTCCGCCTCGATCGTTGCCACATGCCGATGCTGCTCGAGCAGATCGTCGAGCCGCGCAACCTCCGCCGACCATTGTTCGCACCGGGGCCGGATCACGGCGCGGTCGGTGTCTGCGGGAACGTCACCGACCTCTGCCAGCAGTGCCCGGCCTTCATCGTGTTCCTCGAGCGGAGCGCGGGCTGCGCGCGCGGCCCTGGCAGCAGCCTCCGCGTCCGCGACGGCCCGCGCCGCATCGAGATCGACGACCGAGACCGGAACCGCGCGTCGCGCGGCGTCGCGCTCGCTGCGCAATCGCTGCCAATCGGGTTCGGAGGCCGTAAGGGTGGCAAGCACTGTGAGGGCGCCGGTGCGGCGGTGCAGATTCTGTTCCAGCGCGAGGGCGGTGTCGAGCGCGCGGCGGTTCTCCGCGTCGACTTCGCGGGCGCGTTCGAGGACCGCGGCGGCGGCATCGCGAGTGTCGGCGGCTTCGGCGGACAGCCGGTGTGCCCACTCGACCGGGTCCGCGTCGGCTCCCGCCTCGATACCCGCGGCGGCGGCTACCTTCGCGGCCAGAAGATCGACCGTTTTCTGTTGTTCGGCAAGGAGTTTGCCGCCCGCGCCACGGCGGTCGCGGAACCATTGCTCGACATCCCCGAAGCGCGTCGTGTCGAACAGTCGCTCGAGCAGCTTGCCGCGCTCGTCGCTGCCCGCGCGCAGGAACTTCGCGAACTCACCCTGCGGCAGAAGCACCACCTGGAAGAACTGTTCGGCGCTCATCCCCAGCAAGCCCTTGACGGCGTCACCGATGTCGGGGATCCGGGACAGGTTCTCGCCCTGCCCGTCGAGCCAGGTCAGTGTCGCCTTGGCCTGCTGCTTGACAGTGCCGGTGCCCCGCATCTTGGGACGTTCGTATTCGGGACTGCGTTCGAGGACGATCCGCCGACCCGAGATGGTGGCTTCGAGCCGCACCCGCGGTGCGACACCGGCCGGAGCGTGGTCGGAGAGGAGGCGCCGGCCGTCGGCGCGGGCCCCGGGAACGGTGCCGTACAAGGCGAAGGCCACAGCGTCGAGGATCGATGTCTTGCCCGCGCCCGTCTGTCCGTGGAGGAGAAACAAGCCGTCGGAGCCGAGTTCGTCGAAGTCGATCTCGACGGTGCCGGCGAACGGGCCGAACGCCGTGACCTCGAGCGTGTGGAGTCTCACGCGGGCACATCCGTCCGGGCGCGGTCGGCGCCGGGCAGTACGTCGCCGACGCCCTGCTTGCGGTCGGCGTCGCGCAACGCCTGGCCGATCCACCCGAGCTCACGAGCCGACGGTGCGGAGCGCACGTCGCCGAGGAACGCCTCGGCGATCTGCACGTCGCTGCGACCGCGCACCTTGTCTCGGTAGGTGCCTTCGGAGAAGGACGCGGGACGCTGCCACTCGACGTGTACGGCGTGCGGGAAACGTTCCTGCAGCTTGCGCATCGCGTCGAGGGGACGGACCGGGTCGGTGAGTGTGGCCGAGACGTAGTGCTCGGTCGCTTCGGCGTAGGCGGGATCGCCGAGCAGCGTGTCGAGCGTGCCCGTCAACTTGGTCAGCGGCCGGACCACCGGCAGGTCGATGCGTTCGACGGACCGGAGACCGGTCTCGTCGAGGTCGGCGATCCACACCGCTTTGCGGTGGGTGCGTTCACCGAAGGAATAGGGCAGCGGAGATCCGGAGTACCGCACGTGCTCCGCGACGGTCTGCGGCGAATGCAGATGCCCGAGTGCCACGTAGTCGGCGCCGGCGAACGACGCGGCAGAAACCGTCTCGACACCACCGACGGAGATCGATCGTTCGGACCCGGTCGGCTCGGCACCGACCACGAACGCGTGCGCGAGCACCACGGTGCGGCCCCCGCGCCGAGCGGCGTCCTCCCGCACGCGGCGCATCGCGGCATCCAGGATCTCCTGGTGCGAACGCGCTGTGGGCACACCGAGTTCGGCGCGGGTGATCTCGGGCTCGAGATACGGAAGGCCGTAGAACGCGACCGGACCGTGCCGGTCCTCCAGGACGACGGGGTGCTCGATCTGCGACACCCGGGTGATCAGGTGCAGACCGCCGTGCGCGGCGAACGCTGCTCCGGCTCCGAGCCGCACCGGCGAATCGTGGTTGCCCGAGGTGGCGACGATGACCGCACCGGCCGCGCGGATGGCCTCGAAGCCCGCATTGCACACCGCGACCGCGTCGGAACTCGGGATCGAACGGTCGTAGACGTCGCCGGGCACGACGACCACATCGATGTCCTGCTCGGCGACGAGGCCTGCGATCGCGTCGAGGGCACGACGCTGGTCGGCGAGAAGGTCGACACCGTGGAAGGTGCGCCCGATGTGCCAGTCGGAGGTGTGCAGGATGCGCATGGACACCGACGGTAGAGCAGCGTTGCCCCCCCCCCCGGGGGGGGGGGGGGGGGGGGCCGGACGGATGCGGCATCATGCGCCACATGACCGCACTCACGGCACTCGGACTGCTCGTGGCCCTCGTTCTCGGCGCCGTTCTCGGGTGGCTCGCCCGCGCTTCGCGCGACGGTGAACGTGCGGCGCGGGCCGAGTCCGAGCTCGCCGCGTTGCGCGGGAACGAAGCACAGCTGAGGCAGTCGCTGGCCGCGGTGAGCGAGGACGCCGCACGGCGCCAGTCCGGTGCGATCGGCGAGCAGGTGTCGCGTCTGGTGGATCCGCTGCACGACGCGGTGGGCGCCCTGGCCCGGCAGGTCGAGCAGGTCGAGCGGAGCCGCGTGCACGCGTATGCCGGGCTCTCCGAGCAGGTCGAAGGGATGCACCGGGTGTCGCAGCTGCTCTCCACCCGGACGCAACAGCTCGTCACCGCGCTCCGGGCACCGCAGGTTCGCGGACGCTGGGGTGAGATCCAGCTCGAGCGCGTCGTCGAACTCGCCGGGATGGTCCGCCACTGCGATTTCGACACGCAGGTCGGCAAGGACGGTGTGCGCCCCGACCTCGTCGTCTACCTGGCGGGCGGCAAACAGATCGTGGTCGATGCGAAGGTGCCGTTCGCCGCCTACCTCGATGCCGCCGAAGCCGATGATCCCGCCGAGCGCACCAAGCACCTGACCCGCCACGCGCGGCAGTTGCGCACCCACGTCGACCAGTTGTCCGCCAAGGCCTACTGGGAGTCGTTCGACCCCAGCCCCGAGTTCGTCGTGCTGTTCGTCCCGGGCGATCCGTTTCTCGATGCCGCGCTGGGCGCCGATCCCGATCTGCTCGAGTACGCCTTCGCGCGCAATGTCATCCTCTCGACCCCCACGACGCTCGTGGCGCTGTTGCGCACCATCGCGCATACCTGGAGGCAGGAGGCGCTGTCCCGCGACGCCGCGACGATCCACCGGCTGGGCCGCGAGTTGTATCAGCGTCTCGGTGCGGTCGGTTCCCATCTCGACCGCCTCGGGTCACAGCTGGGCAAGGCAGTCGAGACCTTCAATGTCACGGTGTCGTCGATGGAGACGAGAGTGGGAGTCACAGCCCGCAAGCTCCACGACTTGGAGATCTTCGACGGCGACGTACCCGAGATACGACGGGTCGACGCCTGGCCGCGCCGGAGCACGCAGCAGGGCAGAACGGAATCCGACGGTCCTGTCGACGAAGCAAGCTGACGCCGCCGCGCTAGTGTTTAGCTCGTGTCTGCAACCCAACGTGCCCGCTCGGCGGTGCCGCTCGACACGCGGTCGTTGATTTCGACGGTGCCGGGCGTGCCGTGGTGGGGTGCGCTCACCATCGCGGCGGGGTCCACCGCCGTCGGGATTCTGATCGACGCCGCGCGTGGCAGCGAACTCACTTCCGCGTTCACCGCCTTCTACGTGCTCGGATGCATCGCGGCAGTCGTCGCGGTGCGCCATCGTGGGCTGTTCACCGCCATGGCACAACCGCCGCTGCTTCTCATGGTGGCGGTCCCGCTGGGCCAGGAGATCATTTCGACGGGAAGCTCGTCGGGCCTCAAAGACCTCCTGCTCAACGTCGCGTACCCGCTGGTGAACAGGTTCCCGGCCATGCTTCTCGCCACGGTCGTCGCGCTCCTGATCGGCGGTTTCCGGATCTACGCCGCTCAGCAGAGCGCGGGAGGAGCACGTTCGCGTGCCCCGCGGCAGCGCGCACGTTCGGCATCGAGGACACGTGCCGCAGGTCGCCGGACGGCAGATCGCGACAGCGAGCCGAGACGGACACGCAGCGCTCCGCGTACGACTCCCAGGTCCGCCAAGCCGCCGGCTGCGGCGGGCGCCGCGCCCGTGCGCAAGGCACCGCCGCCGACCGCATCGGTACGCGACGTCACCGACAACCGGGCCGAACCCGCGCCCAGACGCCGCCCGGCCCCGGTCGGCGACGGTGCGCGCGCCGTCGACCCCGCGCCGCCCGTCGCACGCACGCCGCGGCGCCCGCGTCCGCCTCGCACAGATTTCGTGCCGCCGGCCGACGAGCGCGCACCGCGCCGCCGTCCGCCGGCAGCCGAGCCGGTCCGCAGGGAGCCGCGTCCGGCCGTCGCACCGCATCCCGCGCCGGCGTACGAGCCGCCGCAGGTGCGGTACCGCGACCGCTACGAAGACTGATCCGGGCGGACCGCTACGCGGATCGGCCGGCGCTCAGTGGCGCGCCGCGCGCAACTCGCGCGGCAGGGCGAACACCAATGTCTCGTTGGCCGTGGTCACCGACCGCACGTCGTGGAAACCGTGCTCGTCGAGCAGATCGACGACGCCCTGGACCAGGATCTCGGGCACCGACGCACCCGAGGTGATGCCCACCGTCTCGACGCCCTCGAGCCATGCCGGGTCGACTTCGCGGGCGTAGTCGACCAGGTAGGCCGCACGCGCACCGGCATTGAGCGCCACTTCGACGAGACGCACCGAGTTCGAGGAGTTGCGTGACCCGACGACGATGACGAGGTCGCACTCGGGGGCCATGGCCTTCACCGCGACCTGCCGGTTCTGAGTGGCGTAGCAGATGTCGTCGCTCGGCGGATCCTGCAGCTGAGGGAACTTCTCCCGGAGTCGCTGCACGGTCTGCATCGTCTCGTCCACGCTGAGCGTGGTCTGGGAGAGCCAGATGACCTTCTCCGGGTCACGGATCGTCACAGAATCCACGGCGTCGGGTCCGTCGACGAGCTGAACATGCTCGGGGGCCTCGCCGGCGGTGCCTTCGACCTCTTCGTGGCCCTCGTGGCCGATGAGCAGGATGTCGTAGTCGTCGCGCGCGAACCGCTTGGCTTCCTGGTGGACCTTGGTCACCAAGGGGCAGGTCGCGTCGATGGTGCGGAGTTCACGTTCTGCGGCGGACTGGTGCACTGCCGGTGACACACCGTGTGCCGAGAACACCAGCACCGATCCCGGCGGAACCTCGTCGGTTTCGTCGACGAAGACCACACCACGATCGGCGAGAGTCTCGACGACGTGCCGGTTGTGCACGATTTCCTTGCGGACGTACAGGGGTGCTCCGTACTTGTCGAGGGCCTTCTCGACCGTTTCGACAGCCCTGTCGACACCGGCGCAGTAACCGCGCGGTTCGGCGAGGAGCACTCGTTTGCCCGAGGCCGCGCTATGGGCCGATCGAGTGATCCCGACTTCGAGTGGAACAGACGCAGACATACCACCAGAGTACGGGCCGGGTGATCCCCGGGCCCGGCTCGGCTACCAATCATGCGGTTCATCGGGCAGGCTTGAGGGATGATCCGTCCACCGTTCATGGCACGGGTGGCCGCCGGCATGGCCGTCACCGCCTACGAAGAGACCCTCAAACTGCCGAGTACCGCTGTCTCGCTTCCGATGACGACGGTGAGCCAGATCCTTCAGACGACGATGCGGTTTCAGCAGGTGCTGACGTCGCTGGCGATCAAGGGCGATCATCTTTTCGAATCTCTCGGCGCACGCCCCGAGGAGAACCCGGAGTGGGCGGTGTTCGACGAGTCCGCTCCATCGGACACGAACACCGGCACCGGCGCAGGTACCGGCACGAACGGTGAGGGGTCGGCCACCCCCGGCCGCTTCGCCCTGTATTCGACACCTCCACCGGTTGCCGACGACGAACCAGCCCCCTCCGCCGCCGAGAAGCCCGCGTCCGAGGCGGCGGCACCGGCGCCGAGGAAGCGTGCGGCGAAGAAGGCCGCCGGCAAGTCTGCCGCTGCGAAATCCACCGCCACGAAGACCGCCGCCACCAAGACCGCCGACGTTCCCGAGATCGTCGAGTATCTCGACTACGACTCGCTGACGCTCGCGCAGTTGCGCGCGCGTCTTCGTACCCTCTCGGCCGAGGATCTCACCGCTCTGCTCGACTACGAGACCGCACACGCGGCGCGCGCCCCGTTCATGACGATGCTGTCGAACCGGGTCACGACCGTGCGTGACAAGTGACGGCGGCGCAATCCGCGGCGCGGCCCAATTCTCCGGAGAATCCGTGGCCGGTCCGCACCGTCTCGCAGAAGGTCGCCGGGTGGATCGATCGGCTCGGCACCATCTGGGTCGAAGGCCAGGTCACCCAGATCAATGCGCGCCCGGGCACCCGGACAGCGTTCCTGACCCTGCGCGATGCCTCCGTCGACATGTCGTTGCCGGTGACGTGCGCCCCTCAGTTGCTGCAGGACTCACCGGTGCCGGTCACCGAGGGCAGCCGCGTCATCATGTTCGGCAAGCTCACCTACTGGGCGGGCCGCGGCACCCTGTCGCTGCGGGTCACGGAGATCCGCGCCGTCGGAATCGGTGAACTGCTCGCCCGCATCGAACGGCTGCGGAGTCTGCTGGCGGCCGAGGGACTGTTCGATCCGCGGCTCAAACGGCCGCTGCCGTTCCTCCCCCGGCGCATCGGTCTGATCACGGGCAGGGCCAGCGCCGCCGAACGCGACGTGGTGTCGGTGGCTCAGCGACGCTGGCCCGCGGTACAGATCGACGTGCGGCACACCACCGTGCAAGGCCCGACCGCTGTGCCGCAGATCCTGGACGCACTCGAGGCCCTGGACGCGGACCCTGCCGTCGACGTGATCATCCTCGCCCGCGGCGGAGGCAGCGTGGAAGATCTGCTGCCCTTCTCCGACGAGGCGCTGTGCCGGGCCATCGTGGCCTGCACGACCCCCGTGGTCAGTGCCATCGGACACGAGCCCGACAGCCCGCTGTCCGATCACGTCGCCGATCTGCGAGCCGCGACACCCACCGACGCGGCCAAGCGTGTGGTCCCCGATGCCGTCGCGGAGCAGATGCTGGTCGACGAACTGCGGGCCCGCTCAGCGTCGGCGCTGCGCAGCTGGGTGCGGCGGGAAGAACACGTGATCGCGCAACTGCGTGACAGACCGGTGCTGGCCGACCCGTTCCGCGCCCTCGATCGCCGGCACGAGGAGATCGACAGGCTGCGGGAGGCCGGGCGGCGCGACATCGGGCGGACGATCGCGATGGCGTCGTCGACGCTCGAACACATGCGCGCCCGATTGAGCACGCTGGGACCGGCTGCGACCCTGGCACGCGGGTACGCCGTCGTGCAGCGGGTCGTGCCCGGCGGAACCCCCGAGGTGGTGCGGTCGCTGGGCGAGATGCCCATCGGCACCCAGCTCCGGGTGCGGGTAGCCGACGGCGCGGCGCGGGCTGCGGTCATGGGACACGAAAAATGACGAATACGAGAACTGAGGCAAGAACTGTGGACGACGCCAACGCCGACGTGCGGGAATTCGGCTACGAGCGGGCGCGGGACGAACTGGTCGGCGTCGTGAAGATGCTCGAGCAGGGCGGGCTCGATCTCGACGAATCCCTTCAGCTGTGGGAGCGCGGCGAAGCGCTCGCCAAGCGCTGCGAGGAGCATCTTGCCGGTGCCCGTGAACGTGTCGAGAGCGCGCTTGCCCACGCGGACGGCCTCGACTCGGACGAGGACGCCGACGAGTACGACGAGGAGTAGGCCCTCTCAGGGCACGATCGGCTCGGCCTGACCTGCGGCGGTGGCCAGGGCGGTCAACTCGGACTCGTCGCCCGATCCGCCGATCAGGATGCGGACATCTCCGAAGTCGGACACCCACAACGGTTCGACGCCTTCGCCGCCGTAGACGACCCATTCGCGTCCGTCGACCTCGCGGAGGTCGGTGACGGCGCGCGAGCCTCCGGCGACGAACGACACGAGTTCGGTCTGGCCCGCGTTCGACTGGGTGAACCGGACGTACCGGCCTGCGGGCGTGATGTACCCGACGGTGCTCGAGTCGCCGCCTTCGGCGCCGGAGATGATGCTGCGGCTACCCGAGTTGGCCTGCCAGTCGTCCGGGACCTCCGGCTGCCGGATCGGGAAGCCGAGTTCCTGCGCGTCGTACTGCAGACCTGCATCGACGTCGAACGACGGCACCGGACCGGCGGTCGGCCCACCCGGACTGAACGAGCACTGGCTGGCGATCGCAGCGATGAGAAGACACAGCGCGACCAACGGAATCAGCGACCAGGCCATGTCGCGGGAGTCGTTCAGGATGCGGGGTTTGTCGGATGCCACCCATCCAGTCTGACAGCCCGATGCCGGGCGTGCCGACGCCGCCCGGGTCCGGCAGCCTGCGCGACCGGCGGTGGTGAGACAATCAGGACGCGATACACGTATCGGATCGTGCGGGCGCCGAACGGCGGCCGCCCACGTGCCGGCGCCCCGCGTCGACCGAAAATCTTCAGGAGGCAGTAGCCCATGACGGCCAGCACCCCATCTCGTCGCGAAGCTCCGGACCGCAACCTCGCACTCGAGTTGGTGCGTGTGACAGAAGCAGCGGCGATGGCTGCGGGTCGCTGGGTGGGACGCGGCGACAAGGAAGGCGGCGACGGAGCTGCCGTCGACGCGATGCGCCACATGGTGAGTTCGGTGTCCATGCAGGGCGTCGTCGTGATCGGCGAGGGCGAGAAGGACGAAGCGCCCATGCTCTACAACGGCGAAGAGGTCGGCAACGGCGACGGCCCGGACTGCGATGTCGCGGTCGACCCGATCGACGGCACCACGCTGATGGCGAAGGGCGCGCCGGGCTCGATCGCGGTACTCGCGGTCGCCGAGCGCGGCTCGATGTTCGATCCGTCCGCGGTGTTCTACATGAACAAGATCGCCGTGGGTCCCGAGGCTGCCGATGTGATCGATCTGTCCGCCGGCGTCGCGGAGAACATCCGCCGGGTCGCGAAGGCGAAGAACCGCGCGGTCTCCGACACCACCGTCATCATCCTCGACCGCCCGCGGCACGCCGAGATCATTCGTCAGACCCGGGAAACCGGCGCGCGTATCCGGCTCATCTCCGACGGCGACGTCGCCGGCGCGATCGCGACGGCACGGCCGGACTCCGGCGTCGACATGCTACTCGGGATCGGCGGTACCCCCGAGGGCATCATCGCCGCGGCGGCGCTCCGCTGCATGGGCGGCGAACTGCACGGGCAGCTCGCTCCGACCGACGACGACGAGCGCCAGAAGGCCCTCGATGCCGGCCACGATCTCGACCGGGTCCTCACGACCCGCGAACTCGTCACGGGCGAGAACATCTTCTTCTGCGCGACCGGCGTGACCGACGGCGACCTGCTCAAGGGCGTGCGCTACTACGGTGGCGGCGCGACCACGCAGTCGATCGTCATGCGAAGCAAGTCCGGCACGGTCCGGATGGTCGAGGCGTACCACCGTCTCGAGAAGCTCGGTGAGTTCTCGTCCATCGACTTCCACGGAGTCGAGGGCGCTGCGCCTCCGATGCCCTGATCTCGTCCGTGGTGCGGGGGGGGTGGACCGCGGGGGGGGGGGGGGCCCCCCCCATGCGCGACTGTGCCGGGCATACGGTGGATTCATGACCGACACATCCGAACAGTCTTCCCAGCAGTTCCGCATCGAGCACGACACGATGGGTGAAGTCCGGGTTCCGGTGGATGCCCTGTGGCGGGCCCAGACTCAGCGTGCCGTCGAGAACTTCCCGATTTCGGGTCGCGCACTCGAACCGGCGCAGATCCATGCACTGGGCCTGCTCAAGGGCGCGTGCGCCCAGGTCAACAAGGATCTGGGGTTGCTCGATCCCGCGAAGGCCGACGCGATCATCGCCGCCGCGAACGAGATCGCCGCGGGCAAGCACGACGACCAGTTCCCGATCGACGTGTTCCAGACGGGGTCCGGCACCAGTTCGAACATGAACACCAACGAGGTCATCGCGTCCCTGGCGAACCGGGCCGGGGTGGACGTGCACGCCAACGACGACGTCAACATGTCGCAGTCCTCGAACGACACCTTTCCCACTGCGACGCATGTCGCGGCGACCGAAGCGGTCGTGAAGGATCTGATTCCCGCACTCGAACACCTCCGCGCTGCACTGGCCGCGAAATCCGAGGAGTGGCGCACCGTCGTCAAGTCCGGTCGCACGCACCTGATGGATGCCGTGCCCGTGACACTCGGGCAGGAATTCGGCGGCTACGCCCGCCAGATCGAAGCGGGAATCGAGCGACTCGGAGCGACGTTGCCGCGGCTCGGTGAACTGCCCATCGGCGGTACCGCGGTGGGCACCGGCCTCAACGCACCCGAGGACTTCGGTGTACGTGTGGTCGCGGAACTTGTGAAGGCCACGGGCGTCGAGGCGCTCCGGCCCGCACTCGACAGTTTCGAGGCGCAGGCGGCACGCGACGGACTCGTGGAGGCGTCGGGCGCGCTTCGCACGGTCGCGGTGTCACTTACCAAGATCGCGAACGATGTGCGCTGGATGGGGTCCGGCCCGCTGACCGGTCTGGGAGAAATCCGCCTTCCCGATCTGCAGCCGGGCAGTTCCATCATGCCGGGGAAGGTCAATCCGGTTCTCCCGGAAGCGGTTACGCAGGTGGCCGCGCAGGTGGTCGGCAACGATGCCGCAATCGCGTGGGGCGGTGCGGGTGGCGCGTTCGAACTCAACGTCTACATCCCGGTGATGGCCCGTAACCTGCTCGAGTCGATCCGCCTGCTCGCCAACGTCTCCCGGCTGTTCGCCGACCGCTGCATCGAAGGACTCACCGCCAACGTCGAGCGTCTGCGCACCCTCGCCGAGTCGTCACCGTCGATCGTGACGCCGCTCAACTCCGCGATCGGGTACGAGGAGGCCGCGGCCGTGGCGAAGGAGGCACTCAAGGAAGGCAAAACCATCCGCCAAGCCGTGGTGGACCGCGGCCTGATCGGTGAGAGCCTCAGCGAGGAAGAACTCGACCGCCGCCTCGACGTCCTCGCGATGGCGCGCGTCGAACGCGAGAACTGACCCCGCCGGCGCGGGCGCGCGTCATTCCTGGACGACTTCGGTGGCACCGTCGATGTAGGTGATGTAGCCGAACTGGAAATTGCTGCGGAACCCTCCGGGAACGACTTCCTCGTCGCTGATGGGGAAGCCGAGTACGCCGCCCGCGCCGCCGTCTGCCTCCCACGCGACACGGATCTCGCCCCACACGATGTGGGCATCGGTGTCCGGGCTCCAGGCGATGATGCCGCCGTCGAACTCGGCGACGTAGCCGTCACCGACCTCCTCCTGGTTGCCGGTCGCATTGCCGAGCGGACTCTCCGCGCCTCCGACCTCCATGTACTTCGCGAGGATCGGTCCGCTGAGTTCGACCTCCTCGCCGTTCGGTCCGGGCACGGCGCTCGACTGGTCGGCGGCCGGTTCGGACGGTTCGCCGGAACCGGTGCTCTCGGCATCCTCGCCGGCGGTGATCGACTCGACCGCGCTCTGCGCCTGCGACCCGACGCTTTCGGCTGCGGATCCGACGGCACTGGTCGCGCTCCCGACCACGTCCGATGCGGAGTTGTCGTCCCCGCAACCGACGGCTACCAGTCCGACGGCAGCAACTGCCGCAGCGATGGACGCACTTCGTCGTGGAATTCTCATGGCGTCGCTCCTCGAAGGCTCGCAGCCCCGATACTCGGCACTGCCGGAAGTTCGGACTCACACCGAGTTCCAGGGTGCCCGATCCCGACGACGAAATTGGCATTTCTGCTGTTTCGCCACGCGAACCCGGATCAGGACTCACTGCGTCTCGCCTGCCGATAGGATTCGCGGCAGCGAAAGAGGCCGACATGCGAGTTTCACGCCGTCATCGTTCGACCATGGCTGTCACCGTCGTGGTGCTCGTCGCCGCCGGCTGCGCATCCACGAGCACCGACAACACCGAGAGCAGCGAATCGCCGTCACCCGGCGCGCAAGCCTCGGCGACGGCAGATCCCACCCGCAACCTGTCACCACCCCAGGTCGCCGGCGTCGACATCCCGGACGGACAGATCGACGACGCGGTCTCCCAGCTCGGAGATCTGGCCCGAGGGCTCATGGACAGTTCCGGCATCCCGGGTATGGCCGTCGCGGTCGTGCACGGCGGCGAGACCGTCTTCGCAGAGGGTTTCGGAGTACGCCGAGCCGGGTCCGACGAACGGGTGGACGCGGAGACCGTCTTCCAACTCGCCTCGATGTCCAAACCGATCGGTTCGACCGTCGTGGCGCACCAGGTCGCCGAAGGCGTGGTCGCCTGGGACACTCCGGTTGTCGAGCACCTCCCGACATTCACCCTCGCCGACCCGTACGTCGGTTCCCATGTCACCGTCGGGGACCTGTATTCGCACCGCTCCGGCCTTCCCGAGCACGCGGGTGACGACCTCGAAGACATCGGCTACGACCGCGCCGACGTGATCGAACGTCTCCGCTATCTGCCGCTGGCGCCGTATCGAATCACCTACGACTACACCAACTTCGGACTCACCGCCGCTGCCGAATCCGTCGCGGTGGCCTCCGGGGAGGGCTGGGCCGACCTGTCGGAGCAAGTTCTCTACGAACCCCTCGGCATGACGTCGACGAGTTCCCGGTTCGCAGACTTCGCGGCGCGGGAGAATCGCGCCACCGGGCACATCCTCGTCGACGGGGAATATGTGGCCCGCGACGTGCGGGTGCCCGACGAGCAGTCCCCCGCCGGCGGAATCAGCTCGTCGGTCGAGGACGTCGCGAAGTGGCTGACCATGCTTCTCGCGAACGGCGAGTACGAGGGTGGACGCATCGCATCGCCCGCGGCGCTGCAAGCAGCGTTCACACCCCAGTCGACGTCGTCGCCACCCGAGACCCCGGACAGCCGGACGGGATCCTACGGTTACGGATTCGATGTCGGCACGAGCTCCTCCGGTCGGGTGACGCTGAGCCATTCGGGAGCATTCGCATCCGGTGCCGCGACCGTGTTCACCGCGATTCCGTCCGCCGACGTCGCGATCGTCGTCCTGACGAACGCCGCCCCCATCGGGGTGCCGGAGATTCTCGCGGCGGAGTTCGCCGACCTGGTGCAGTTCGGGGAGGTCCGCGAGGACTGGTCCGGCCTGTATACCGACGCGCTGTCGTCCTTCGCGGATCCGGTCGGGTCACTCGTCGGTCAGTCGCCACCGGCCGATCCGGAGCCGCCCAAGCCGCTCGCCGACTACACCGGCGTCTACGACAACGAGTACTTCGGCCCGGCACGGATCGAGGAAAACGACGGTGAGCTGGCATTGGTGATCGGCCCCGACGACCGGACGTACCCGTTGACGCACTGGGACGGCGACGTGTTCACTTTCCCGCTCAGCAACGAGAACGCTCCCGACGGCACGATGTCGAAAGCTGTGTTCACACCGGACGACGTCACATTCGAGTACTGGGACACCAACGGCCTGGGCACATTCCGCAAAGGAGACGCATGAGCGAGGACAGCACCACCATCCCGACTTCGGGTAGCTCCATCGTCACGGTCCAGAGTTTCCTCGACGCGCTGGCGTCGGGGGAACTCGACGCCGCGACGGATCTGCTCACCGACGACATCGCATGGCACAACACATCCCTCCCGACCGTGCGCGGCCGCAGCCGGGTACGCGGAATGCTCCACGGAATGGCACGTCCGTGGGTCGGGTTCGAGGTCGTGACCCACCACATCGCGACGGACGGGGACGTCGTCCTCACCGAACGGACCGACATCTTCCGATTGGGGCCGGTCGAGATCGGTTTCTGGGTGTGCGGCACCTTCCATCTGCGCGACGGACGGATCGCCGTGTGGGACGACCACTTCTCCCCCGGCAACATGGCGCTGGGAGCACTCCGCGGGCTCGTCCGTGCTGCGACCGGTCGCCGGGCGGTCGCGGCATAGAATTCTGCGGTCATCGAACCGGTCGGTGACAGGCCGACAAGGAGCAGTGCCATGACCGACGCCGAGTACACCCCGGGTTTCACAGCGGGACTCGAGATCCGGCGCGAAGTGATGGGAGACGACTTCGTCGAGCGGGCCTTCGACCGCGCTCGCGGCACCGACTCGGAGGAGATGCAGGAGTTCGTCACAGAACACGCGTGGGGCGCGGTGTGGTCGCGGCCCGGTCTGGATCGACGTAGCCGCAGCCTGCTCAACCTCGGCATGCTCATCGCCCTGCGCGCGGAGAACGAGTTGCGCGGGCACGTTCGCGGCGCCCTGCGCAACGGCCTGTCCCGCACCGAGATCGTCGAATCGGTCATCCACTGCAGCGCGTATTGCGGCGCTCCCGCGGGATTGGCCGCGATGCGCGTGGTCCAAGAAGTCCTCGAAGCCGAATTGGGCCCGCTGACCGGCACCGACACCGATATCGACGAGACCCGGTAGCCGGATGCCCCGTTCCCTCGGCAGGAGGAAACGGGGCATCGGGCCGGTCACGCTGTGCGGCGCGCCGCAGGGCCACCGCACGTCGCCTTCACACTCCCGGCGCGAACTCCTCGAGCATGTCGGTCACGAGTGCCGCAATCGGTGACCGCTCGCTGCGCGTCAAGGTGACGTGCGCGAACAGCGGGTGGCCCTTGAGCTTTTCGATGACCGCGGCGACACCGTCGTGCCGTCCCACACGGAGGTTGTCGCGCTGGGCGACGTCGTGGGTGAGCACGACGCGTGATCCCGCCCCGAGCCGCGACAGCACCGTCAGCAGAACATTGCGTTCGAGGGACTGGGCCTCGTCCACGATCACGAACGAGTCGTGCAGCGACCTGCCACGGATGTGGGTCAGGGGAAGCACTTCCAGCATGCCGCGGCTGATGACCTCGTCCATCACCGCGGGGCTCGCGAGACCTTCGAGGGTGTCGAACACCGCCTGACCCCACGGGTTCATCTTCTCCGCTTCCGATCCCGGCAGGTACCCCAACTCCTGGCCGCCCACAGCGTACAGCGGCCGGAACACCACCACCTTGCGGTGCGAGCGACGCTCGAGTACCGCGTCGAGGCCTGCGGTCAGCGCGAGCGCGGACTTCCCGGTGCCCGCCTTGCCGCCGAGCGAGACGATGCCGATGGACTCGTCCAGCAGCAGGTCCAGCGCGACCCGCTGTTCCGCGGAACGCCCGTGCAACCCGAATGCCTCCCGGTCGCCGCGCACCAACTGGACCCGCTTGTCCGCCGTCACCCTGCCCAGCGCACTCGACGAACCTCCCAGAAGACGAATGCCCGTGTGGCACGGCACGTCCCGAGCCTCATCGACATCGACGACGCCCTCGGCGAACAACTCGTCGATCACCGTCCGATCCACGTCGAGTTCGGTCATGCCGGTCCACCCCGACGGGACGACGTCCTGCGCGCGGTACTCGTCGGCCGTCAGCCCCACGGCACCGGCCTTGACGCGGAGCGGGATGTCCTTGCTGACCAGCGTCACCTCCCGGCCGTCACCCGCCAGATTGAGCGCGCACGCCAGGATCCGCGAATCGTTGGTGTCGGTGCGGAAGCCCGCGGGCAGGACCGCCTGATCGGTGTGGTTGAGCTCGACGTGCAGGGTTCCGCCGGACTCCCCGATGGGAATCGGCTGGTCGAGCCGGCCGTATCGCTGGCGCAGGTCGTCGAGCAGCCGGAGCGATTCGCGGGCGAACCATCCCAGTTCGTGATGGTGACGTTTCCCCTCGAGTTCGCCGATCACGACGAGTGGAAGCACCACTTCGTGCTCGGCGAACCGGGTGACCGCCCAGGGATCGGAAAGCAACACCGATGTGTCCAGCACGTAGGTACGAACGAGGGGTTTCGTCGCTGGGGACGCACTCGGGCGTTCGGAGCGGGGGGAGACGGAGCGTGTTGCGTTCACGTGAGGCTCCTCGGTCTGCACGGCACCGCGGCAGACGTCGTTCGGTGGGCCGGTAGTCCCTGGTGTCGTCACGACCACGAGAGCCTGGTGCCGGCCCCCTCGCTCGGACTGTGTCAGCCACACGATCAGGGACCTCCCGCGTACCCGGCACCTGCGCCGACTACACCCCCGACGCTAAACCCGACACGCCCCCTCCGCCGGGTAGCGGAGGGGGCGTGTCGATGAAAATTGCGTTAACGCGGAACCGGTCAGACGAGCTTCCAGTCCTCGAGTCCCTCGTACAGCGGCAGATCCTGCGCGAGCTTGCTCACGCGAGCCCGCAACGCGTCCTTGTCCGCGTCGCCGACGAGCGTCTGCGCGATGATGTCGGCAACCTCGGTGAACTGCGCGTCGCCGAAGCCCCGGGTCGCGAGCGCGGGGGTTCCGATGCGCAGGCCGGACGTGACCATCGGGGGCCGCGGGTCGAACGGCACGGCGTTCCGGTTGACGGTGATGCCGACCTCGTGGAGGAGGTCCTCACCCTGCTGGCCGTCGAGCTGCGAGTTCCGCAGGTCCACGAGCACCAGATGCACGTCGGTGCCTCCGGTGAGCACGGAGATGCCCTTGTCGGCGACGTCGGGCTGCGACAGGCGGTCGGCCAGGATCCGCGCGCCGGACAGGGTGCGCTGCTGGCGGTCCTTGAACTCGTCGCTCGCGGCGATCTTCAAGGAGACGGCCTTCGCGGCGATGGCGTGCATGAGCGGTCCGCCCTGCTGGCCGGGGAACACCGCGGAGTTGAGCTTCTTGGCCCACTCCTTCTTCGCGAGGATCAGGCCCGAGCGCGGACCGCCGAGCGTCTTGTGCACGGTCGTGGAGACGACGTCCGCGTAGGGCACGGGCGACGGGTGCAGGCCTGCGGCGACCAGTCCCGCGAAGTGCGCCATGTCCACCCACAGGTAGGCACCGACTTCGTCGGCGATCGCGCGGAACGCGGCGAAGTCTTCGTGGCGGGGGTAGGCGGACCAGCCGGCGACGATGACCTTCGGCTTTTCGCGCAGGGCGATGTCGCGCACCTCGTCCATGTCGATGCGGTGGTCTTCCTTGCTGACCCCGTAGGACGCGACGTCGTACAGCTTGCCGGAGAAGTTCAGCTTCATGCCGTGCGTGAGGTGACCGCCGTGCGCGAGGTCGAGCCCGAGCAGCTTCTCTCCGGGGGTCATCAGGGCCATGAGCACCGCGGCGTTGGCCTGGGCGCCCGAGTGGGGCTGCACGTTGGCGAATTCCGCACCGAAGAGTTCCTTGGCGCGGTTGCGGGCGAGGTCTTCGATGATGTCGACGTTCTCGCAGCCACCGTAATAGCGCCGGCCGGGGTAGCCCTCGGCGTACTTGTTGGTCAGGACGCTGCCCTGAGCCTGCAGTACGGCGCGCGGCACGAAGTTCTCCGACGCGATCATCTCGAGGGTGTCGCGCTGGCGCGACAACTCCCCTGCCATGGCCTCGGCGACCTCGGGATCGAGGTCGGCGAGTGCGGCGGTGTTCATGTCGTTGCCGGGCACAGCGGTCATCGAGAATTCTCCAAGCGAAGGGCGGCAGGATACGTATTCCAGTCTACGAACCCCGTCGACCCCGCCGGACGGCGGACCCCGGTCGAGACGCAGGTCACCGCAGGCTGCTGGGCACGAGAGGTTCGTCGAGAAGCCGGCGGAACCGCTCGGCACGGTCCGCTCCGGCAGGAGCCCGGTCGAGCCACCCGCCCAGCAGGCGGTATCCCTCGACATACGTACTGATGTAGGCACGCCACAACGGAGACGACAGGAATCGCAGCGCCTGCCGGGCACGTTGCGGGCTCGACAGCGACCAGCGCTCGAGGAACCCGGCGACCTCGTCGACGTCGCGGCCACGGTCGTGCAGGAGAAGCGCCGCGTCCTGCCGCACCGACAGCAGGCCCGCCGACGCGTCGTGCAGTTGTTCCGCGAGTTCGCCGTCGAACCGAAGGCCGAGATCGGCGTAGATGTCCTGCGCCCACTTGCCCCAGCCCGGTCCGACGATCGCGTCGAGCGCGAGGTCGGCGAGACCTTCTGCCATCAGGCACTGAGGGGTGTTGACGAGGAACAGCGTCTGCTCGGCCTGGCCGGCCGCGACGAGTCCGGCCTCCTTGCGGCAGTGCTCGGTGTGGTGCCCCGGGTACGACTCGTGGGCGATCAGGTGCGGCAGGTGCGGCATATGTTGCTCGAGGTCGGAGTTGATCGCCACCCGCGACCGGTAGTCGCCGAGGTAGTAGTTGAATCCGGACCACGGCTTGTCGCCGACGACCTCGTACTCGACTCGTTCGGTGTCGGGCAGGGGATACACCGCGCGCACCTTCTCGCGCAGCGCACTGGAGAAAGCCTCCACACACTCTGCGAGGCGATCGGCGGGCACCACCTCGGATGCGCGGTGTGCCTGGAGACGTTCGGCCAACGGCCCCGGGCCGGGGAGAAGGGCGTCGAGGCGCCGGTGCGCGTCGCGATAGTCGTCCTCGTTGCCGGGGGCGATCCGCACGTCGAAGTACGCGTCGACTTCGTCGACGAACCCGATGTCCTTACCTGCGAACTTGCGGGCGGAACACTCCATCGCGCGCAGGTGCACCTCGAGAAATCGGGTGCGCTCCTCCGGCAACGATGCCGACGGAAGTTCCTCGCGCAGACGACGTGCCGTGTGGGATAGGTCACGAGGATCGGGCCTGGGGGCGTTCTCGATCCGCCGGCGTAGTTCCGGATTCCCGGTGTACGCATCGACGAATCCCTCCTCGAGGCGGTCGAAAGACAGCCCGAGCAGCAGGTATTCGGTAACGATGTCGTCCGTTCGCATAACGTGCAACCCTAGTCCCCCACTCGTCCTCCGGAGGCGGTCCGGGACGCACGACGGGACCCCGACGAGGCATCGCGCTGTGTCTGCGAGCACAATTCGTTCCATGGACATGCATCGCCGCTCCTGCTCCGTGGGAGGTGCCGACGAGTCACCCGTCGTCGAGGGACGGTGCCGATGGCTCGCCTGAGCGAACCCAGCCCCTACATCGAGTTCGATCGGAAGCAGTGGCGCACACTGCGGAAGTCGACGCCGCTCGTCCTCACCGAGGACGAATTGATCGGGCTCCGGGGACTCGGCGAGCAGATCGACCTCGCCGAGGTCGCGGAGGTGTATCTGCCCCTCGCCCGCCTGATCCATCTGCAGGTGGCCGCGCGTCAGCGGTTGTTCGCCGCGACCGCCACCTTCCTCGGAGAGAAGCACCCGGACCAGCAGGTGCCCTTCGTGATCGGTGTTGCGGGATCGGTCGCGGTGGGCAAGTCCACCACCGCGCGCGTGCTGCAGGCGCTGCTCGCGCGCTGGGAACACCATCCCCGCGTGGACCTGGTGACCACCGACGGATTCCTGTATTCGTCGAAAGAACTGATGCGGCGCAACATCATGCACCGCAAGGGCTTTCCCGAGAGCTACGACCGGCGCAAACTCCTTCGCTTCGTCACCGAGGTCAAGTCCGGTGCCGAGGAAGTCACGGCGCCGATCTATTCACACATCTCGTACGACATCATTCCCGGCCAGTACCACATCGTCCGGCAGCCCGACATCCTCATCATCGAGGGCCTCAACGTGCTGCAGACCGGGCCCCGGCTGATGGTCTCCGACCTCTTCGACTTCTCGATCTATGTCGACGCCCGCCTCGAAGACATCGAACAGTGGTACGTAGAGCGGTTTCTCGCGCTCCGGAAGACGTCGTTCGCCGATCCCCAGGCGCACTTCCACCACTACGCGAACTTCTCCGATCGCGATGCGATCAGCGCCGCGAAAGAGATCTGGCACTCGATCAATCTGCCGAACCTGGTGGAGAACATTCTGCCGACCCGTCCCCGCGCGACACTGGTGCTGCGCAAGGATTCCGACCACTCGATCAACAGGCTGCGACTGCGCAAGCTGTGACGGCCGCGGGGCGCGGACTCAGATGCCGAAGCGCCGGTGCCGGGCCGCGTAGTCGCGCAGTGCGCGAAGGAAATCGACGCGCCGGAACTCCGGCCAGTACGCCTCGGTGAACCAGATCTCGGAATAGGCGCTCTGCCACAGCAGGAAGCCCGAGAGGCGCTGCTCCCCCGAGGTGCGGATGACGAGATCGGGATCCGGTTGCCCGGAGGTGTAGAGGTGGTCGTCGACAGCTTCGACGGTCACCGATTCGATGAGGTCGGTGCCGGTGAGACCCTCTGCATTCTTCGTGCGCAGCAGAGACTGCACTGCGTCGACGATCTCCTGCCGGCCGCCGTATCCGACGGCCACGTTGACATGCGTCCCGGTGCGTCCAGCGGTGCTCGCGGCCGCGTCGCGCAGCCTCTTCGCGTGGTCCTCGGGCAGCAGATCGGGCGCCCCGACGATCTTCACGCTCCAGTTCTGGCCCGGCGCCGAGATCTCCTCGACGACGTCGGCGATGATTTCCAGAAGGACGTCGAGTTCTTCCGGGTCGCGGCGCAGGTTCTCGGTCGAAAGCAGGTAGATCGTCGCCGTGTCGATCCCGGCCGCGTCACACCAGCCGAGTAGTTCGGCGATCTTCTTCGCGCCTTCACGGTGACCGTGGCTGACATCGGTGAACCCGTTCTCGCGGGCCCACCGGCGGTTCCCGTCGCACATCACCGCGACGTGACACGGGCGCTGTGCGCCCTCCAGTTGCCTGAGCAACCGGCGCTCGTAGAGTCGGTACAACACGCCTCGAGCGCTCACCCCGTCATCACCACGTGGGTCACATTACGCCCACCCGAATGACGGGTCGCGGCGGTGGTCACACTGCCGGTCGCGACGCTTCCACAGGCGGTATCGTGACCTCGAACTCGACCTACGGCACCGTAGGTTACCTGCGAGTCGAGAAGGTGGGGCGTCCTCATGACGGCTTTCGGCATCGAAGAACTGCCGGTCAAACCCCGTATGCGGGGATGGATTCACCTGTGGGCTTTCACGATCGCCGTGGTCGCAGGGATCACCCTCGTCCTCGCGTCGGTCTTCCTCGCCGATCGGCCGGACGCGGTGTGGCCGACTGCGATCTACAGCGCTACGGTCTGCGGCGTCTTCGGAGTGAGCGCGCTCTATCACCGGGTCCATTGGGCCGATCCCCGCGCGCGCATGTGGATGAAGCGAGCCGACCACTCGATGATCTTCGTCTTCATCGCCGGGAGTTACACGCCGTTCGCCGTGCTGGCGTTGCCCGCCGAGACCGGCCGGACCCTCCTCGTCGTGGTGTGGGCGGGAGCGCTCGCGGGCGTGGCACTGAAGATGCTCTGGCCCACCGCGCCCCGATGGGTCGGCGTTCCCCTCTACCTGCTGCTCGGCTGGGCCATCGTGCCGGTCGCGGGCGACCTGGTAGACGAGGCGGGACTGGTGCCGATGCTGCTCCTGCTGGCAGGCGGTCTGCTCTACAGCGCAGGAGCCGTTCTCTATGCGACGAAATGGCCGGATCCCTGGCCCTCGACGTTCGGGTATCACGAGTTCTTCCATGCCGCGACGGTGCTCGCCGCGCTCTGTCATGCCGTCGCGGTGTGGCTCGTCGTGTTCGGCTGAGCGCTCTCACTGGGCTCACGTGTCACATCTCACAGCAGGCGCCCCACAAGTCACAGATTTGTACACTCGCGGACGATGTCTATGCCGAACCTGCCCGGCTGGAGCCTGGCCTTCGAACTGACCGAGACCAACCGTGAGTGGCTCATCGAACGCCCGTTGGCGATCGCAAGCTACATCGTCGCGGCGATCGTGCTCCGCTTCGTGTTGCACCGCCTGATCGACCGGATGACCAAGCCTCGCGACCCCTTGAAGGGGCCACGGCTCTCGATCCTCAAGCCGCTGCAGCAACGCGCAGGCAAGGCCGTCGGCGACCCGCACGCGCGCGAACGCCGGACGCAGCGCGCGCAGACCATCGGCTCGGTCTTCAAATCGGGTGTGTCGATCATCGTGCTGGTCTGGGCGGTGTTGCAGACTCTCGACAGTCTCGGCTTCAACGTCGCACCGTTCATCGCCTCCGCCGGCATCGCGGGCGTTGCGCTCGGTTTCGGTGCACAGAACCTGGTCCGCGACTTCATCTCCGGAATGTTCATGCTTCTCGAGGACCAGTACGGCGTGGGCGACGTGGTGGACGTGGGCGACGCCGTGGGCACGGTGGAATCGGTGGGTCTGCGGGTGACCACGATCCGCGACATCGACGGCACCCTGTGGTTCTGCCGCAACGGCGAAATCCTCAGGGTCGGCAACATGAGCCAGGGACACGCGGTCGCCGTGGTCGACATCCCGATCGCCCCGACGGCCAACGTGCACCGGGCCTGTCAGGTGGCGCTGCGTGCGGTGCTCGACCGGGTCGAGGGCGACGACATCGTGGCCGACGTGCTCGACAAGCCCGAATTGCTCGGGGTCAACTCCGTGAGCGCCGGTGTCGTGACGCTACGGCTGACGGTGCGGGTGCGTGCCGGCAAGCAGTGGGGCGTACGTCGCTCGCTCACCCGTGCCGTACTCGAGGCGTTCGATAAGGAGGACATCGACTCGGCGTCGGTGATGCTCACGCCCGCACACACCTGACCGGCGACGCGCGGGGGCGCCGCGCCGGCCGGGGTGGGACAACCGGGGTCAGGCGTCGACGGCCTGCTTCCGTGCGGCCGACCGGGCCCGCACGGCGTCGATCACGACGACGCACACGAGCGAGGCCGCACCCCAGATGGCGAAGGTGACGAGGTGGCTTCCGACCGTGTCGCCGCCGAAGTAGAGAATCGACCGGACGGACTCCACGGCGGCCGGCATCGGCAGCACCGCGTGCAGCGTCGTGAAGATCTCCGGCGTCATGTACACCGACAGCGCACCGTTGGACGCGGGGACACCCAGGAACATGAGGATGGCTACCGCCGGGAGCACCGCCAGCAGCCCGAACAGTCGAGCCGGAACCGCGGTGAACAGCGCCGTCGAGAAGATCGCGACGATACCCGTGGCGAACAGCTGCCAGAAGTGGCCGTCGACGGCTCCCACGATCGGGTCGGCAATGACCCAGATGACAGTCGACATGAACACCGACCACCCGGCGGCGATGGGCAGAAGCCGACGCAGGCGCATCGCGGCGGGCTGCGCGCTGCTCGCCACCACGACGAGCATGAACCCGGACATGATCCAGCCCATCGCGACGTAGAGCGTCACCGTCCCCATGGAGTCGGCACCCGGCAGCGGCGCGAGGTTTTCGACGGTGAGCGGCATCTGGGAACCGGCGGCCACCTGACCGAAGACCGTCGTCACGACCTGCTGCTGGCTCACACCCGCGGCTTCGTTGGTGACGAGGGTCGCGGTGGGCGACGTCGCGGACGGGAGGACGTAGGCGGCGACGGCCGTCCGGTCCTGGACGGCGGCGCGCGCTGCGTCCACCGAGTCGGACGCCTCCAGGGCGAACAGGCCGGTCATGTTCTCTTCCAGGCCCGCCACCGCCTGCTCCGCCTGCTCGGTGGTCGCGGCCACCACCGTGACGGGCATGTCGCGCGGAGCCGGCTGGTACATCGCACCCAGCATGAACGAGAGCATCATCACGACCATGCCCAGCGGGAAGAACGCCAGCGTCACATAGCGGACGCGGTTGCTGGCGGGACGCGGTCCGGCGGTCAGCGACGGCAGCGTGATCTCGGGGTCGCCCGCGTCAGGGTTGCGACGACGCTTCAGCGCGTCGACACCCACGGTCGCGGCAAGCGCGAGCAGGGCTCCGACGGCGAGTACCAGCAAGTGACCGCCGAGGCCGTCACCTCCGAAGTACAGGACCGAACGCAGCGCTTCACCGGTGGCCGCGGTCGGCAGGAAACCGTGCAGCGTCGCGTACAGCCCCGGCAGCGCATGCACCGACATGCCCATGTTGGATGCCGGAACGCCGAGGACCATCAGGAACAACATGCCGGCGATGACGGCCATCGGTCCGAGGATGCGGGTGAGGAACAACTGCACCGCACCGACCGCGAAGACGGACAGCCACGAGATGCCCAGGACTGCGGCGGTGTTGCCCTCGACCGCGCCGAGGACCGGGCCGGCCACGAGCCACACGAGGAAGGCGATGAGGGCGGACCATCCCGCGAGCAACGGGACCACACGTCGGATCCGCAGGAGTTCCGGAGAGTTCGACAGCATGACGCTCAACGGCATGTAGCCCGCGAGCATGAGTGCGGTGGCCATGAACATCGCCGCCAGTCCGGCGGTGTCGTGCGCAGGCAGCGGAGCGAGATCCTCCACCACGAGATCGAGGCCCTGTCCCAGCACCGGCGGTGCGAGCAGGCCGCTGACCATGGAGGACTGCGAGGCACCGGCGGCACCGGCCGTGTACACCGTCGCGGTGCCGTTCTCGGCGAGTGCCACCGCACCCGACACCTCACGGGCGAGGACGAGATCGCGAGCGGCGTCGGCGCCGGCGACGACACGGACGTCCACAGCGTCGGGGTCGGCGTCCTCGAGGGCGCGAGCGAACTGCTCCGCTTGCTGGGCCGGCCCGGCCACGGCGATCGGCATGTTGTTGGGGGCAGGCGAGTGCATCGCGGCCAGGTAGCCCGTGATCATCATCGAGACCATCACGAACGGCAGCAGGATCATCGCGACGTAGCGGCCGATGTGTTCCTTGCGAGCACGTGCGAGGTCGGCCTCGTCGGCGTCACCTCCCGGCGGGCCGCTCTTCTCGGGCGCGAGTGTGTCGGTCAATTCGTATCTCCTCGGGTGTCCGGGCTGACGCGGCTCCCGGTGTGCTCCAGAAATACGCTGCCCGACTTAAAAAGTTACGCGGCATGTCTTAAACTCGACAAGCCGAACGTTGGTGACCTTCGTCCCATCGGCACTGGGCACACTGGTGACCCGACACAGAAAGGCGGCGGCAACGACCGTGGGCACATACGGCGACCAGGCACGACAGGCGCTCCTCGATTCGGCCGAGGAACTCTTCGCCACGTTCGGAGTGGACGCGGTGTCGAACCGGCGCATCGCCGAGCACGCCGGCAACGCGAACCATTCCGCCGTCAGCTACCACTTCGGCAGTCGCGACGCTCTCGTGCGCGCGACGATGATGCGGTATTCCGAGGACGCGCGACGCCGGCGGCGGGAACTGGTCGAGTTGCTCGGTCCCGAGCCGGGACTACGAGACCTGTTGAGCTGCCTCATCGTTCCGCTGACGGACCAGCTGGCTTCGCTTCCCGCCCCGAGTTGGCGAGCGAGATTTCTCCGGCAACTGCGCACGGTGCCCTCGATGGTCGCGACCGTGGCCGCGAACACCACGGCGGACCCGGACATCGTCCACCTCATCGGCCGGGCGCGCGCGACCGTGTCGGATCTTCCCGCGTCGGTCATCACCGGCCGGTCGTGGCTTCTCGGGCACATGGTGATCGACGCGTGCGCCGAGTACGAAGAACGGCTCGAGCGCGAATCCCTCGAGCCGAACTGGACCGGCTTCGCCTACTTCCTCGTCGACGCGTGCGCGGGCATGCTCGAGGCACCCGTGACCAGCGAAGGCGACTTCCTCGGCTCCCGGGCCGAGTCCACCTGGGCATGACGAGCGCGTCGCGCGTCGTTCACGAGGCCGCGAGTACGTCCAGGAGATCGGGCACCGACGTCACCGGACGGTCGCACACGAAACCCCGGCACACGTACGCGGTGGGTACGCCGTCGACGAGCGGCCTGTCCACGAGCAGCGGTGACGAGCCCGGATCACCGCCCACGACGATCGCGCCACCGGGTGCGGCGTGCCGTGCGGCCTGCAGGAGGTCGCCGCCGCCGGCGACGGCGACCTGGAGAGGCCCCCGAACGGCCGCCTCCGCCACGGTCAGCCAATGGCCTGCCGACCGGGGGGCACGCTCGAGCAGTATCGACGCGGCGGCCAGGGACGCATGGGCAGCGGTGGCGTACCGGCCGTCACCGTCCTCGAGTGCCGACAGCGACAACAACGCCTCGGCGATCAGCGACGCGCCCGCCGGAGTCGCGCCGTCCATAGGATCTCGCGGCCGCGCGACGAGTGTCGTGGCGTCGTGTGCGGTGTCGAACCAGCTACCCGGTTTCTCCTGGTCGGCGAAGGCGGCCAGAGCAGTATCGGCGAGCCCGCGGGCGGGAGCGAGCCAGCTCGCATCGCCGGTTGCCTGGTGCAGGGCGACGAGCGCGGTGACGAATGCTCCGTAATCCTCGAGCACCCCGGCAGGCTCACCGACCACCCCACCGAGCGATGCCCGTCGCAGACGGCCGTCCACCAGGTGCCGGTCCAGCAGCGTCCGGGCGCACGTCGCGGCGGCCTCGATCCACTCGGTCACGCCGAAGGCCACTCCCGCCTCGGCGAGCGCGGTGACGGCGAAACCGTTCCAGACGGTGACGACCTTGTCGTCGCGGGCTGGTTGCGGCCTGGTCTGCCTCGACAGGAACAGCCGTTCGCGCACCCGCGCGAACCGCTCCGCGTCGTCGGGATCGTCGCGCAACTGCAGCACGGAGGTGCCGGCTTCGAAGGTTCCCTCCCGAGTCACGGAGAAGACGTGCGCCGCCCAGGCGCCGTCGTCCGGCCCGAGCACCTCGGCGAGCTGCGCGGGTGCCCACGCGTAGGTGAGGCCTTCGATGCCGTCGGTGTCGGCGTCGAGCGCCGAGGCGAAGCCGCCTTCGGCGGTCAGCAGGTCGCGCAAGAGAAAGGTGGCGGTCTCCTCCGCTACCCGCCGGAACAGCACCGCACCGGTAACCCGGGCGAGATGGGCGTAGAACCGCAGCAGCAGCGCGTTGTCGTAGAGCATCTTCTCGAAGTGCGGCACCACCCAGCCGGCGTCGACGCTGTAGCGCGCGAATCCGCCCCCGAGCTGGTCGTAGATACCGCCGCGCGCCATCGCCTCCGCGGTACGGGAGACGAGATCGAGCGTGTCGGTGCGGCGCGTGCGCTCGTACCCGCGCAGGAGACCTTCGAGCAGATTCGACGGCGGAAACTTCGGCGCTCCCCCGAATCCGCCGTGTTCGCGGTCCTCGTCACGCGCGACCGCCGACACGGCGGCGTCGAGCAGTGCGGCGTCGACTCTGCCCGCGCCGGGCGGCAGTCCACCGCTGCTGCGCTGCAACTCCCCGACGATCGCGGCCGCGGCCTTTCCGACGTCGTCGCGTCGCTGGTGCCACGTGTCGGTGATCGCGTGGAGCAGCTGCTGGAAGGACGGCATCCCCCCGCGCGGCGTGCTCGGGTAGTAGGTGCCGCAATAGAACGGCGCACCGTCGGGAGTGAGAAAGCACGTCATCGGCCATCCGCCCTGCCCGGTGGTCGCGACGGTCGCGTTCATGTAGATCGCGTCGAGGTCGGGGCGTTCCTCCCGGTCGACCTTGATGCACACGAAGTGCTCGTTCATGACCGCAGCGGTCGCCTCGTCCTCGAAGGACTCGTGCGCCATGACGTGACACCAGTGGCACGCGGCGTAGCCGATGGACAGGAGTATCGGCACGTCGCGCTCACGCGCTTCCGCGAGTGCCGCCTCGCCCCACTCGTGCCAGTCGACCGGGTTACCGGCGTGCTGCCGCAGGTAGGGACTCAGTGAATCCGCAAGGAGATTCGCCATTCCCCCACGTTACGTCGAAGCGCGGGCGACGACGTCAGTTCGACGCGGTGGGAGGCGTGCGATCCGGATCCGCCGGCGACTCCGTCTTTCCGAGCTCGACGGCGGTGGCTCCCGTCGTGGTGGACGGAGATGCCGCATCGCCGGCCTGCACGACGCCCGGCAGGGTGCCGTCGTCCACCAGCTGGTCGGGCTCGGGATTCTCCGGCTCGAAGGTCTCGGGCAGCTTGCCGAGACGCTTGTTCATGTTCCAGATCAGCAGGGCCGTCGCGATCAGCAGCACCACGACCAGCGCGAGACCGAAAGGCGACGCCTTGCCGAACTCGGGACCGGTCGGGTCCTGTGCCAGGACCGCGACCGCCAGCGTGTCTACCGTCATTTCACCCGTCCGTCCTCGATGCCCGCGAACAGATCCGTCTCGGGAATCTGCGTGACCACGCGGGTCTTGGCCAACTCGAACTCCTCCGTCGGCCAGACCTTCTGCTGGATGTCCAACGGCACCGCGAAGAAGGAGCCGTTGGGATCGATCTGCGTGGCGTGTGCCCGCAGCGCATCGTCACGCTGCGGGAAGTAGTCACCACAGGTTATCTGGGTTGTCACCCGGGCCATGAGGTCGCCCTGCTCGGTCTTCCACCGGCTGAGCCATTCGTCCATCGGGAACTTCTCGCCGCGACGCACGTACTCGTCGCGGAAGAGCTCGATCCGCTTGCGGATGAAGCCGTGCGAGTAGTAGAGCTTGGCCACTTCCCACGGCTCACCGAGTTCGGGATGGAACTCCGGGTCCGCTGCGGCGTCGAACGCGGCGACCGACACCTCGTGGCACCGGATGTGGTCCGGGTGCGGGTAGCCGCCGTTCTCGTCGTAGGTGGTCATCACGTGCGGCCGGAATTCGCGGATGACCTTGACGAGCCTGCGTACCGGTTCGTCGAGCGGGATCGCAGCGAAGCTGCCTTCGGGCACCGGGGGCTTGGGGTCTCCCTCGGGCAGCCCGGAGTCGACGAAGCCGAGCCAGAGTTGCTGAACGCCCAGGATGCGGGCGGCTTCGGCCATCTCCTCGCGTCGCACTTCGCTCATCCGGTCGCGGACGCCCGCGACGTCCATCGCCGGATTGAGGATGTCACCGCGTTCGCCGCCAGTGAGCGTGACGACGAGAACATCGTGACCCTCTGCCGCATAACGCGCCATCGTGGCCGCACCCTTGCTCGACTCGTCATCGGGATGGGCATGCACGGCCATGAGCCGTAGTCCGCTCACGTGTTTTCCTCCACCTCACGTCTTGTGCATGGTCGTGACCGCACCGGCGACCGCCTCGCGGGCCGTTCGGGTCCTTCCCCTATAGTTCCACCTGATAATCCCTCCGTCAGCCGTGACCCCGCGGCACCGCCCGCCCGCCTGCACGGGCTCGAAGGCAAAGTGATGAGCAACACCACCACGACCGACCGTTACCCCTCCGATCGCTACCCCTCGAAGAAGGGGTCGATGCGGGGCAGACGCTGGGGCTTCACCGCGGCGGGTCTCTTCGCGGGCCTGCTGCTCGCGTTCGTGTTGTTCCAGAACAACTCGGCGCCGATCGAGTCGGAGATCGTGGCGTTCGACGTCGTCGACGATCACGCCATCGACGTGCAACTCAAGGTCACCCGCGACGATCCCACGCAAGACGCGGTGTGCGTCATCCGCGCGCGGTCGAAAGACGGCAGCGAGACGGGCCGGCGCGAGGTTCTGATCCCCGCATCCGATTCCCCCACCGTCGTCCTCACGTCGCGGATCACCACCACACAACGCCCCGGAATGGCCGACGAGTACGGCTGCAGCACGGACGCCCCGGACTACCTGCGCGCGCCCTGAGTTTCATCGCTCTCAGCAGCGGTTTTCCCGGCACCTCACCGCGATGGTGCTAGAATATCGGGATACACGGTTCCACCCATTGGGGCCGTGTATTGCTGCATAGAAGCACAGTGCGGCCCTGCTCACCTGCATACCAGGGGGGATTGCGGGGGTCGTGCTCGTAGTCGTTGCACGTGCACGACTTGTCCACGGAGCCGGGGGCTCCAACCCGAAGGAAGTGATCGAGATGACCGAGACCCAGGTGACCTGGCTGACCCAGGAGTCGTACGACCGACTCAAGGCCGAACTTGACCAGCTCATCGCCAATCGTCCCGTCATCGCGGCCGAGATCAACGAGCGTCGCGAAGAGGGTGACCTCAAGGAGAACGGCGGCTACCACGCGGCGCGCGAAGAGCAAGGCCAGCAGGAAGCCCGCATCCGTCAGCTCCAGGAGTTGCTCAGCGCCGCCAAGGTGGGAGTGGCACCGACTCAGTCCGGTGTCGCACTCCCCGGTTCGGTCGTCCCCATCTACTACGACGGTGACGAGACCGACACGGAAACGTTCCTGATCGCGACGCGCGAAGAAGGCGCCCGCAACGGCGACCTCGAGACCTACTCCCCCGGTTCGCCCATCGGTGGCGCGCTGATCTCGGCGAAGGTCGGCGAGACCCGCGAGTACACGCTGCCCAACGGCAACACCATGAAGGTGACGCTCGTCAGCGCGGAGCCGTACCAGGGCTGATCCCTGAGTCGCACAAAAAGGACCAGGCCGGATTTTCCGGCCTGGTCCTTGTCGTTTCCGGCGAACTGCCGACTCTCAGATGATGCGGCGTGCCTTCATATCCGGGAAGACCGCGCCGACGCGGACGACGTCTCCGGTGGTGGGCGCGTGCACCATCTGTCCTCCACCGATGTAGATCGCCACGTGTCCCGGACCGCCTGCCTGCCAGTTTCCGAACAGCAGGTCGCCCGGCTGCGCGAGTTGGAGCGGAATCTCGGTGCCGACGCGCCACTGCGTCTCGGATGTGCGCGGGAGCGTCATTCCGGTCGCCGCGAACACCGCGTGCGACGTCAGTCCCGAGCAATCGAACCCGCCGCCCGACGGGCCGTGGATGTTGCCGCCGCCCCAGACGTACGGAAGGCCGAGGAACTTGAACGCGAGGTCGACGATGCGATTGCCGGTGTCGGTGGAGCCACCGATCCCCAGCCCCAGGAACGGCGAGAGCATGCGCGCGAAGACCGGTTCCGACGCGCGGATCTTCGCGACGTAGGGCTTGGTCTGATTCTCGTAGTCGGGATGCCCGGACGGCATACCCCCGGATCGGCGCACGGCGCCGACTCCCGCGTTGTAGGCGGCGAGTGTCAGGTCGAGGGTGTCGCCCTGGACGAGTCCGCGCCGCTTCCAGTCGTCGATGAGCTTGTAGTTGTCGCAGAGCAGGTTGCCCGAGGCCATCACTGGATCGGCGATGCCGAGAATGTCGGCTCTGCCGTCGCCGTCGACATCTTTGCCGTATTGATCCCAGGTTCCGGGCATGAACTGACCGGGCCCCTTGGCGCCCACCGGTGAGACGGGTGCGGTGGACCCGTACCGGAATCCGTTCTCCGCCGAGTAGAGCGCGGCAAGCACCGGTGCGGTGACACCGTCACAGAGCGCACCTGCCTTCTTCAGCCACGGAGCGAATACCGCGATCGCGCCGATCGGGGCGAGCGTCGTGCCGGGGAGGGTCGCCGGCATCGACGGCAGGGTGACCCCGCCGCCACCTCCGGGAGCCGCGGATCCCGTGCCCGGACCGGGATTCGGCGCGAGAGGCGGAGGCGGAAGCGGAAGGGACGGTGTCACTCCGAACGGCGTCGGCCGAGCGGCAGGCGGTGCCGGTACGAGTGGCGGCGCGGGTTCCAGTGCGGCTGCCGCCTCGGCGGGAAGGTGCGGCTCGATGGCCTCCGCGACCGACTGCGTTGCGTCTGCGACGGCCTGTTGCGCACTCTCCTGCATCGGCTCGGGCAGCGCGGCCACCAAGTCCTGAACACCTGTATCCGTTGCCGGAGCCGCAGCTTCGAAAGACTCGATTACCTGTGTGGCCTGGTCCTTTACTTCCGCTGGTATGTCGGCTCCCTGCACGAGTGCGCTTGCTGCCGTGGCCACCGCCACGATGACCGCAGACGGGTCGACTGACATCCACAACCCCCACATCCCGATGACCGAACACCCTCACCGTACTTGTGACGCCCGTCACCGGTACGAATACTGCTACTTCATATCACATATATTCGAGAACAGGTTTCAGTTTTGGGGCTGGTGAGATCACTGGGACGGGAGGGCTGAGAGTTACTCGTCCACGGAGGCGAAAAAGTCGGCCGCGTCGGCTCCGGTGAGGGCCTCGACGAGGTCCACCGCGTCCACCGGATCGTCGCCGAGCATCTCGAGCAGCACCTCGCGCTGCTCTTCCGTGACCACCTCCGCGCCGCCCGGCATCACGTGCAACTCGCCGGCAGGAAGGACCCGCGCGCACAACAGCGTCCCGGCCGGGAGTTCGCCCGTGATCGTCGGCACGTGGACCTCGGTTACGGTGTCGCTCCGGGCATCTCGCAAGGTCATGCCCTCGCCTGGACGGACGTCGAGCACCTCGAACACCGACCGCGCGACACCGGTCCACCGCCGCGCCAGCTCCGCCTCGTCCTCGGGAAGAAGCACACCCCGGCGCTCGACGAAGTCCGCGAAAGCTCCCGCCTCGTGGAGGAGTACGTCGTCGACCAACGGGTCGTGGACGGCATCGGCGACCGCGTCGTCGTCTCCGTATCCGGCGCGCGCCTCCGCCAGCGCGACCCGCTCGTCGGCCCACGACGGATCGAGCGCGTGCATGGTCGCCTTGACGTACAGCCATTCCGCCCGCTCCGAGAGTGGATGATCCGCCTTGCCGAGATGGCACACCTTGTACTTCCGGCCCGACCCGCACCAGCACCGGTCGTTGCGCCCCAGGCCGGGTCGCTCGACAGGCTGAAAGTGCTGGAGCACGTCGTAGAGCGGATGCTCGTCCCCGCCCGGAATCCGGGAGAGCAGCGACAGGCCGCGTACCGCGTCCCCCCGATCCGACGCATAGCGAGCCAGATCGAACAACGCGAGGTCGAACTCGCCGCCCTCGTCGGCGGACTTCTCGTACAGTCGCTCGGCGTCCGTGATCCGGCCGTCGGCCTCGGCCGCACGCGCGGCGAACCAGTACGCGGCAGCGGCCGATCGGCGGGGCGCATGATCGAGCAGCCACAACGCGGCTTGTTCGATGGACGCGGGAGCGAACTCCTCGCCGATCAACTCGTCCAGTACGGTCTCGGCGATCTCGGGGTCTGCCAGGACCGCGAACAAACCGGATTTGCCCTCTGCGAAACGTTCTTCGAGATCGGCATCGTCACCGGAGTCGATTGCGTCGACGAGCGATGCGAACAGAGCGACACCCGGGACCGCGTCGACGGGGATACCGAGCTGGTCGGCGTACTCGTCGAACATCGTCCTGCTGATGTACCCCTCGAAATCGAACCCTTCGGGAGCAACGAGGTCACCCGACCGCTCCAGACCGGCCGCTTCGATCGCCTCGGTCAACGGCGGGGCCGGTTCGGTGAACGCCGACGGGGTGTCGGCCAGTATCTGGAGAAGCTCGTCGTCGAGACTCGCGGCGGCGCCGTCGGCGCTCCGGCGTCCGAGGACGGCGAGCAGAGCGGGCACGGGAGTGGGATCGGCGACAACCGGCACCAGCGAGAGCCTGCCACCACCGGCGGTGAGCGCCACGAGATCACCCGGGGACCGGCCCGCGAACGTCCCGCGCGGAAACAGCAGGACTTCCGGCGGCAGCGGATCGTCGTAGGTCACGCCGCGCTCGGCGAGGCGGTCGCGTTGCTCGTCCACCGCGACGAGTTCGAAGTCGTCGTCCTCGGAGACGAGCAGCAGCAACGGTTCGACGTCGTCGACAGCGATGAGGTCACGGGTGATCTCGTCGGCCGAGAGCCGATGAGTGAAGACACGTCCTTCGAACAACGCATCGAGAGCCGCGAACCGGCCGTCGGGCAGAGACAGGACGAGGGGATGCGGGGGTAGCTCCTCGAGGTCCTGAACCAGGGCGTCGGCCTGGCCCAGACCCCCATCCTCGAGGTGCTCGGCCAGCTCTTCGGTAGCGAGGGGACCGTTCATCCTCAGTACCTCGAGAGCGGCGTGCATCAGGGCGTCTTCGGGGGCTGCACTGTCCGTCACGTTCGTGATCGTACGGGGTCGGCCACCTGGTCGGCGCCACGTCGGTATCGACGGCGAAAGGCGCCCCGAAGGGCGCCTTTCGTCGTGGTGATGCCGGGAGAAGCAGGATCAGCCGAGAGCCTGCTCGACGTCGGCCAGCAGGTCGGCGGCGTCTTCGATACCGACCGAGAGACGGACGAGATCGTCCGGCACCTCGAGCGCGGAACCGGCGGTCGACGCATGCGTCATCGCACCCGGGTGCTCGATGAGCGATTCCACCCCGCCGAGCGACTCGGCGAGCGTGAAGATCTCGGTGCGCTTGCAGAAGTCCAGGGCCGCCTGTCGGCCGCCGGCGAGTCGTACGGAGATCATGCCGCCGAAACGGCGCATCTGAGCGGCCGCGTACTCGTGACCCGGATGGTCGTCTAGACCGGGGTAGAGCACCTTGGTGACGGCCTTGTGACCCGACAGCAGTTCGACGATCTTCTCGGCGTTGTCGCAGTGCCGCTCCATGCGGACGGCAAGGGTCTTGATGCCCCGCAGGGTCAGGAACGCGTCGAACGGACCGGGCACCGCGCCCGCACCGTTCTGCAGGAACGCGAACGCGGTGTCGAGTTCCTCGTCGTTCGTGACCAGGGCGCCGCCGACCACATCGGAGTGACCGCCGATGTACTTGGTTGTCGAGTGGAGCACGACGTCGGCACCGAGCGTGAGCGGCTGCTGCAGGTACGGCGAGGCGAAGGTGTTGTCCACGACGAGCTTGGCGCCGCCCTCGTGTGCGACACCGGCGAGAGCCTCGATGTCACCGATGTTGAGCAACGGGTTGGTCGGGGTCTCGAGCCACACCAGCTTCGTCTCGGGACGGAGTGCGGCCCGGACGCCGTCCGCATCGTTGACGGAGACCGGCGTGTACTCGATGCCCCACTGCGTGAACACCTTGTCGATGAGCCGGAACGTGCCACCGTAGGCGTCGTTCGGGATCACGAGGTGGTCGCCGGGGCGCAGCACCGACCGCAGGAGGCAGTCGGTGGCGGCCATACCCGAGCCGAAAGCCCGCCCGTACGTGCCGCTTTCGAGCGCCGCCAGATTGGCTTCGAGGGGACGGCGGGTGGGGTTACCGGTGCGCGCGTACTCGAAACCGTTCCGCATCTCGCCGACGCCGTCCTGCGCGAAGGTCGACGACGCGTAGATGGGGACGTTGACGGCACCGGTCTGCGGGTCGGGTTCGAAGCCCGCATGGATGGCGCGGGTGGCGAAACCGTGCTGATTCTGATCGGTCATGAAGTATCTGTGTCCTATCGGCCTTGGGAGATGAATCCGAGGAGGTCGTGCCGCGTGATGACGCCGACGGGCTTGCCGTCGTCGATGACCATGAGCGCATCGGTGTCGCCGAACGCCTTCGTCGCGTCGGCAACGGACTCGCCGACGCCGATGTTGGGCAGCGGCGCACTCATGTGCTTCGCGACCGGGTCGGCGAGGTTCGCACGACCTTCGAAGACGGCGCTGAGCAATTCCCGCTCGCTGACGGACCCGGCGACCTCACCGGCGGTGACGGGCGGCTCCGCGCCGACGACGGGCATCTGGGACACGCCGTACTCACGGAGGATCTCGATCGCGTCGCGGACCGTCTCGGAGGGATGGGTGTGCACGAGATCGGGCAGGTCACCGGACTTGCCCCGCAGCACGTCGCCGACGGTGGAGGCGTCGGGCTTGCCGTCGAGCGGCGCGCGCAGGAAGCCGTAGCTGGCCATCCACTTGTCGTTGAAGATCTTCGCCAGGTAACCGCGACCGCCGTCGGGCAGCAGCACGACCACCACCGCGTCGGGGCCTTCCCGCTCGGCGACCTGCAGCGCGGCGACCATGGCCATGCCGCACGAGCCACCGACGAGCAGACCCTCTTCCCGGGCGAGCCGGCGAGTCATCTCGAACGAGTCCGCGTCGGAGACGGCGATGATCTCGTCGGGGATGGACGCGTCGTACGCGCTGGGCCAGAAGTCTTCGCCCACGCCCTCGACGAGGTAGGGGCGACCGGTTCCGCCCGAGTACACCGAGCCCTCGGGGTCGACGCCGACGACCTTGACCTTGCCGTCCGAGACCTCCTTGAGGTAGCGGCCCGCACCGGAGATGGTGCCACCGGTACCGACGCCCGCGACGAAGTGCGTGATCTTGCCGTCGGTGTCGGCCCAGATCTCGGGGCCGGTGCTCTCGTAGTGGCTTTCCGGGCCGGCGGGGTTGGAGTACTGGTTGGGCTTCCAGCCCCCCGGCAGTTCGGCGGCGAGCCGGTCGGAGACGTTGTAGTAGCTGTCGGGATGCTCCGGCGGCACAGCGGTCGGGCACACGACCACTTCTGCGCCGTACGCGCGGAGCACGTTGCGCTTCTCCTCGCCTACCTTGTCGGGGCACACGAACACGCATTTGTATCCGCGCTGCTGGGCGACGAGGGCAAGGCCGATGCCGGTGTTACCGGAGGTGGGCTCGACGATGGTGCCGCCCGGCTTCAGTTCGCCCGAGGCTTCGGCAGCGTCGATCATCTTCACCGCGATGCGGTCCTTGGAGCTACCGCCGGGGTTGAGGTATTCGACTTTCGCTGCCACCAGGCCGGACCCCGGTTTCACCACGGAGTTGAGTTTGACGAGTGGGGTGTTTCCGATGAGGTCGACGACCGAATCCGCAATGCGCATGTCCCCATGATCCCACGACCGCCTCCGGCGCTGCGGGGACGGTCGCGGGGATGCTCGATACGAACGAAGGCCCCCCGCGGCCCGCCCCGGGGCC
>NZ_JAXION010000037.1:0-37183 GCF_049311045.1 Rhodococcus sp. 7Tela_A2
CCTCCGCCCCGGCGCGCACCCCGGCCTCCCGTCGAGGACAGTCCGCCCGAGTTGATCGCGCCGGTCGACGACGACTTCGAGGCCGAGCCCCTTGTCGACGACGACCTGCACGACGAGCCCGTCCACACTCGGACGGTCCGGGCGCACGCGGCACCGAAAGAGGTCGGAACAGACGGACTGACCCGCCTCGAGTCGAGCAAGCGACGGAAGGATCGCAGGCTGCGCGTCGCGGCCCGGTCCGCGGTCGCGTTCTTCTCGGTCCTCGCACTCCTCGGCACCGGATCGGTGTGGACATACGTGAAGTCGACGGAAGCGGGTTTCTCGCAGATCGCGGCGCTCGACACGGAGTCCGCCGACATCGTCGACGCGGCCGGGCAGACCGGCGACGAGACCTATCTCATCGTCGGCACCGACACCCGTGCCGGAGCCAGCGGCGCGGTCGGAGCCGGCACCACCGAGGACGCGGAGGGAGCCCGCGCCGACACCGTGATCCTCGTCAACATCCCGGCGGACCGCAGCCGTGTCGTCGCGGTGTCGTTCCCCCGCGATCTCGATGTGGAACGTCCGGTGTGCCGCGGCTGGGACAGCTCGACCGGCGACTACAGCTCGGATACCTTCCCTGCGGCGGACGGCGACAAGCTCAACGCCACGTATGCCCTCGGTGGGCCGAAATGCCTGGTCAAGGTCATCCAGAAGATGTCCGGGTTGAAGATCGGCCACTTCGTCGGCATCGACTTCGCCGGGTTCGAAGCCATGGTCGACAAGGTCGGCGGGGTCGAGGTATGTACCACCACGCCACTCGAGGACGGGGAACTCGGCACCATTCTGGACTCGCCCGGCACGCACACGCTGAGCGGCCACAAAGCACTCGATTATGTCCGGGCGCGCTACGTCTTCACCGAAGGCAACGGCGACTACGGCCGGATCACCCGGCAGCAGAAATTCCTGTCGTCGCTGCTGCGCTCGGCGCTGTCGAACAAGGTCCTCCTCGATCCGGGCAAGCTCAACGGATTCATCAGCGCGTTCACCAGCGCGACGTTCGTCGAGAACGTCAACACCGAATCCCTGGTCAAGCTGGGCCGCTCGCTGCAGAACGTCGACGCCGGAGCCGTCACCTTCCTGACCGTGCCCACCGCGGGAACGAACGACTGGGGAAACGAAATCCCCCGGCTCGACGACATCGAGTCGATCTTCACCGCGATCATCGACGATCTCCCGCTCCCCGGTGAACGGCGCGAGGAACCTCAGGACGACGCCGGTGCCCCACCACCGGAGCCGGCTCCGACTGCTCCCGCTCAGATCGCGGTCGACCCGGGCACGGTGAGCGTGCAGGTCTCCAACGCGTCCGGTGAGTCCGGTCTGGCAGCCCGGATCGCCGAAACCGTCGGGGCGTACGGCTTCCCCGTCTACGAGGTCGGCAACTACTCGGGCACGAGCGCCAAGACGGTGATCCGCTTCGCGCCGGGCCAGGAGGCCGAGGCAATGACCGTCGCCACGGCATTCCCGGGCGCGGTGCTGCAGGAGGCTCCCGCATCCGCCCAGCTCGGTACGATCGTCGAGATCGTGCTCGGGACCGGATTCGACGGCACGGTCGTCGCCCCCACTCCGGCGGGAACCCGGCTCGAGCCGGTGAAGATCGAAGCGCCCTCCAGCAAGGATTCGATCGAACTCCCGCCCGATCTGTCGATCACCAACGCAGGGGACGATCTCTGCGGGTGACACCGCTCCGGCCCACTCGTTCACCCGGGGTTCACCCGATGCTCGTGACCTGTACTTTTCCGCACCGTAGGGTGTGCCATTATGCGCGTCGTCTACAACGTACAAATGAGCGAACTCGGTGACCTCCTCGGAGAGATGGCCGGACTCGCCGGACTTGCAATGGAGCGGTCCACCGAAGCCCTACTCACCGCCGATCTCGGCCTCGCCGAGCAGGTGATCGAAGAGCACGACAAGATCACCGACCTCGCCGTGGTCTGTGAGGAGAAGGCGTTCCAGCTCCTCGCCCTCCAGGGGCCGGTCGCGGGCGATCTCCGAGCGGTGGTCAGCGGTATCCAGATCGTCGCCGACATCGACCGCATGGGCGCACTCGCCCTGCACATCGCGAAGGCGACCCGCCGGCGTCATCCGAACCACGTGCTTCCCGACGAGGTCAAGGGATACTTCGCCGAGATGGGCCGCATCGCGGTAGCCCTCGGCGGGGCCACCCGCGAAATCCTCGAAACCCGCGATCCGGAGCGCGCGTTGCGTCTCCATCACGAAGACGAAGCGATGGACGATCTGCACCGCCACCTCTTCAAGGTCCTCATGGACCCGGAGTGGAAGCACGGCGTCGCCGCGGCCGTCGACGTCACCCTGCTCGGTCGCTTCTACGAGCGCTTCGCGGACCACGCGGTGGAGGTCGGCCGGCGCGTGATCTTCCTGGTCACCGGCAAGCTCCCCACGGAAGAAGACATCCGCGAACTGGGCAACAAAGTCGACAAACTGACGGTGTACCCCACCGAATCCTGATTCGTCCGAGACACGTGAAGGCCCCCGCCGGGGGTTGCCCCCCGGGGCGGCGCCGGGGGACCCCCCCCCATCCCTCATCGGCCCGCCCCCGGTCACGCCCCGGGGGGTAGGTCCCCGCGGGGGCCTTCGCGTGTGACACACCAGGTGCCGGATCAGCCGAAACGACCCGAGATGTAGTCCTCGGTGGCCTTCTGGGTCGGGTTCGAGAAGATCTTCTCGGTGTCGTCGATCTCGACGAGCCGGCCCGGACGACCGGTCGCCTCCAGGTTGAAGAAGGCGGTCTGATCGCTCACGCGCGCAGCCTGCTGCATGTTGTGGGTGACGATGACGATCGTGAAGTCCTGCTTGAGTTCGGCGATCAGATCCTCGATGGCGAGGGTCGAGATCGGGTCGAGCGCGGAGCAGGGCTCGTCCATGAGCAGCACGTCGGGCTGGACCGCGATCGCGCGCGCGATGCACAGTCGCTGCTGCTGGCCACCGGAGAGACCGCCGCCGGGCTTGTCGAGGCGGTCCTTGACCTCGTTCCACAGGTTCGCGCCGCGCAGCGACTTCTCGGCAACCTCGTCGAGCGTCTTCTTGTCGCGTGCGCCCTGCAACTTCAGGCCGGCGACCACGTTGTCCCGGATGGACATGGTGGGAAACGGGTTCGGGCGCTGGAACACCATGCCGATGGTCTTACGCACGCCCACCGGATCTACATCGGCGCCGTAGATGTCTTCACCGTCGAGCAGCACGGATCCCTCGACGCGGGCGCCGGGGGTGACCTCGTGCATCCGATTGAGCGAGCGCAGAACGGTGGACTTGCCACAGCCCGACGGCCCGATGAACGCGGTGACGCTCCGCGGCGGCACGGAAAGGGTCACGTCGGCAACGGCGTGGAACTTTCCGTAGAAGATGTTGACGTCCTTGAGATCCAGACGCTTGGCCATTACAGGCTCCCTACTGGTGTATCGATGTCGTGAGAGAAGGTCATGCGGCGGCTACTTCCTCGAGCCGACCTGCGAGTAATGGCTGATCACCTTGGCCGCGACGTTCAGCACCGCGATCACAAGAATCAGTGTGAGGGCGGCGCCCCAGATGCGCTGCGAACCGGCGGCAGTCGGGTTGTTCATTTCGGCGACCATGACACCGGGGAGCGAACCCTGCTCACCGCCGAACAGGTCGAAATTGATGAACGGCGCGTACCCGACGAGGATCAGCAGCGGCGCGGTTTCGCCCATGACCCGGGCGAGAGCGAGCATGATGCCCGTGATGATTCCGGCCATCGACGTGGGAAGAACGATCCTGACGATGGTCTTCCACTTCGGCACACCCAGCGCGTAGGAGGCTTCGCGGAGGTCCTGCGGCACGATCCGCAGCATCTCCTCGGTGCTGCGCACCACCACCGGCACCATCAGCAGCACGAGCGCGAGAGATACCGCGAAGCCCGACTTGGGCATTCCGAACGTGGACACCCACAGGGCGTAGATGAACAGCGCCGCGACGATCGACGGCACACCGCTGAGGATGTCGACCATGAAGGTCGTGATCTTCCCGAGCTTGGACCGGCCGGCGTACTCCACGAGGTAGATCGCGACGAACACGCCGAGCGGTATCGAGATGATCGCGCAGACGAGTCCCTGCAGCAGGGTGCCCACCAGCGCGTGATAGATGCCGCCGCCTGTCGAAGAGGCGGTCAGGCCGCTCAACGAGTGGGTGAACCACGTGGCCGACATCAGGGCCGGAAGGCCCTTGGCGACGACCGTGGCCAGCACCCAGACGAGCGGCACCAGCGCGACGAGTACCGACAGGGTCACCAGCACGGTGGCGCCGACGTCGGTGATGCGCCGGCGGGTGCTCACCTTCTGGAAGGTGGGCGCCTTGACGGGCGAGTCGAGGGTTGTCGTCGACATCGGTCAGTCCCTCTTTCCTGCGACCACCATGCGGGCCGCGGCGTTGACCAGGAAGGTCAGCACGAAGAGCACCAGGCCGGCAGCGATGTAGGCACCTGCCTGGATGTCGTTGTTGAACTCGGCGTAGCCGAGAGCGATCTTCGACGCGATCGTGGCGCCGCCATCGAACAGGGACCACGAGAACCCGGCCGACGTCGTGCGCAGGATCAGGTAGAGCGCCATCGTCTCACCGAGTGCGCGGCCGAGACCGAGCATCGATCCGCTGACGTAGCCGGACTTGCCGAACGGGATGATGGTCGTCCGGACGACCTCCCAGCGGGTGGCTCCGAGCGCGAGCGCGGCCTCGATGTGCGCGACCGGCGTCTGGACGAACACCTCGCGGCTCACCGCCGCGATCGTCGGCAGGATCATCACTGCCAGGACGATCCCCGCGGTGAAGATCGTGCCACCGCCCGCGATCGAACCGCTGCCCGTGGCGAACAACGGGAACCAGCCGAACGTGGTGTTGAGCCACGAGGCGATCGGGCGCAGGAAGGGCGCGAGCACGAGCACCCCCCACAAGCCGTAGACGATCGACGGGACCGCGGCGAGAAGATCGATCACGTAGGCGAGCGGCTTCTTGAGGCGGCCCGGGCAGTAGGTGGTCAGGAAGATCGCGATACCGAGCGCGACAGGCATCGCGAGGGCGAGCGCGAAGAGCGAGACCAGCACCGTGACCTGGAACAGGTCGAGGACGCCGAAGGCCATGTCCTCGATGTCCTGCGTGATCCACTGGTCGCTCGTGAGGAAGTTGACGGTGTTGCGCTGCAGAGCGGGCACGGCACGCCACACCAGGAACACCGCGATCGCGCCGATGATCACCGAGATCAGGATCGCGGAGCCGGTGGCCAGCGAGCCGAAGATGCGGTCGCCCGGTCGCACGACAGTCTTGTGCGTGCGCTCCGAGGGTGGTGTGGTGCTGATCGTTGCCTCCGTAGTACCAGGGTGACCGCCCGTTCCTGACCGGGCCGGGTCGTCCGACTCCGTACGAGCCGTTTTCGTGGGCGCGTCAGTCATGTGCGCTCATATTCTCTCTGGGCGTGTTCGTCAGGAACGGGCGGTCCACCGATCTATTCGGACGCGATGGCGTCGATCGACTGGGTCAGACGCTCCTGGAAGGAGCTCGGCAGCGGCACGTAACCCTGTTCCCCGAGGCCGTCCTGACCCTCGTTGGCCGCCGAGAGAAGGAACGACTTCACAGCGGAAGCGGTGTCGGCGTCGTATCCGGCGGAGCAGACGATCTCGTACGTGGCGAGAACGAGCGGGTAGGTGCCCGGCTCGGTGCTCCCGAAGATCGAGGACAGGTCCAGCGTGAGATCACCTTCGACCGCGGGCGCGAACTCGGCGCCCTCGATTGCCTTGGCGGCGGACTCCTCGTTGAGTTCGACCGGGCCCGAGCCGTTGTCGATCCGCGCCATGCTCAGCCCGTTCTGGTCCGCAAACGACTTCTCCACGTAGGTGATCGAGCCGGGGGAGCCGCTCACTGCCTGCGCGACGCCCGCGGAGCCCTTCGCGCCTTCGCCGGTGCCACCGGTGAAGTCGGATCCCGCGCCGGTGGTCCATGCACCGTCGGACGCGACCTCGAGGTACTGCTGGAAGTTGTCCGTGGTGCCCGACGAGTCGGAGCGCACGATCGGCGTGATCGCGCTGTCGGGCAGGTCCACACCCTCGTTGAGTGCGGCGATGGCCGGATCGTTCCACGTGGTGATCGAGCCGTTGAAGATCTTGGCGGTGGTCGCGGCGTCGAGCACGAGGCCGTCGACTCCGTCGAGGTTGTATGCCAGCGCGACCGGGCCGAACACCAGCGGAAGGTTCCAGGCGGGGTTGCCGGCGCAGCGCTCGAGAGCCTGCTCGGCCTGCTCACCCTTGATCGCGGAATCGGACCCGGCGAAGTCGATCTGCCTGGCGGTGAACTGTGTGCGACCGTCACCCGAGCCCGTCGGGTTGTACGCGACGTTGACCGTTGTGCCCTTCTGCGAGCACACGGCGATGTAGGTGGCCACGAACTGGTCCATCGCATTCTTCTGTGCGGATGAGCCGGCAGCGGACAGGTTGGGTTTTCCCTCACAGGTGGCACTGGACGCGGACGCATCCACATCTATCGAACCCGAGTTGTCGTCGGTACCGCACGCGGTGAGCGTGAGAGCACCGACCGCCAATGCGCCCAGCAGGGCACCATTGCGCTTGAGGTTCACCTGTACTCCTCCGGAGTTCACGACCGCTGACCGAAGGCAGCGGAATCGAGGCGCGGGTGATCCCTGCGCCGGGCCGCCACAACGGACCCGTATGAAAAAACTAGGTGCTCACGGTTGACTGACGGACGACCCCGGGTGAACGGGGGATGAACAGACCGGATACACCTGGCAGCACTGTTGCCGCGGTCACGCCGGCACTGTTGCCGCGGTCACGATCGGGCGTAGGCGACGTCCACGTGGAAGCGCTCGAATCCCAGCTTGCCGTAGGTGTTGAGCGCCGCGGTGTTGTCACCTTCGACGTAGAGCAACACGGTGTGGAGCCCACGGTCACGGAGGTGATGCAACCCCGCGAGCGTGAGCAGCCGTCCCAGGCCGCGACCCTGCGCGGACGGGTCGATGCCGACGACGTACACCTCACCGAGGGCGTCCTCCGCGTCCGTGGCCGGATGCACCTTGGTCCAATGGAACCCCAGGAGGACATCGGGATCGGCGGCGTCGAACGCGAGGAACAACCCCTTCGGGTCGAACCACGGCTCCGCGCGGCGCTCCGCGACGTCGACGTCCGTCCAGCGTCCTTGCTCGGGATGCCACTCGAAAGCTGCTGCGTTGACCCGGAGGAGTTCGTAGTCGTCACTCGGGCCCTGGTAGGTGCGCAGCACGATCGAGTCCGGTACCGCGACGGCGGGAAGTTCGGGGACGTCGAGGGGGCGGCGGAGCTGGAGCAGTTCACGAACGCCGGTCAATCCCAGCCGGTGTGCCACAGCACGCGCTGCCGGAAGGTCACCGTGTGCCCAGACCCGGGCGCCGTCGCCGCCGGCCGTCAGCGCGGCGTCGACCAGTTCACCGCCGAGTCCCTGCCCCCGGTGGGCGGGGTCGACGACCACTTCGGCCATGGCGGGATGGTCCTCGTGCGCGGGTACGAGGTTCGCGTAGCCGACGACGGTGTCGTCGACCGTCCTGATCAGGTGTCTGGCGTCGCTGTCGCGGGTGAGGGAGTGGATCACCTGCTCCGAGACCGGCGCGGTGCCGTCGGCAGCGCCCGCTCGGGCGATGACGTCGCGCACCCCCTGCGCCTGTTCGGACGACGGAAGACCGGTGAACTCGGACGCAATGCTCATTCGGCGAATTCTGCCTCGGACTCCTCGAGTTCCGGGGCGATACCCCCCGCTTTGTTCCGGGAGGACGGCCGGACAGCCTTGTAGCCGACGTTGCGGACGGTCCCGATCAGGGATTCGTATTCGGGGCCGAGCTTCGCTCGGAGGCGCCGGACGTGCACGTCGACCGTGCGGGTGCCACCGAAGAAGTCGTAACCCCACACCTCCTGCAGAAGCTGTGCGCGGGTGAACACCCGGCCGGCGTGCTGGGCGAGGTACTTGAGAAGTTCGAACTCCTTGTACGTCAGGTCGAGAGGACGACCACGCAACCGGGCCGTGTAGGTGCCTTCGTCGATCGACAGCTCACCGAGGGTGATCTTGCCCGAACTCTCCGCGCTGACGAGGCCGCCTGCACGTCCGACGAGAAGGCGCAACCGCGCGTCCAGTTCGGCCGGGCCGGTGGTCGTGAGCAGGATGTCGTCGAGGCCCCACTCGGGATTCACGGCAACCAGGCCGCCTTCGGTGAGCACCGCGATAACCGGGATGGCCGACCCTGTACTGCCGAGCAGACGACACAGTCCTCGTGCTGCCGCGAGATCGCTGCGCGCATCGACGATCGCTATGTCGGCAGAACTGGCCTCGAGCAGCGACGATACTTCCGTCGGAGCCGGTCGGACCGAGTGCGCCAGCAGCGCCAGCGACGGCAGGACCGCGTCCGGGTTCGGGTCGGAGGTCAGAAGGAGAAGCTCCACTGGGCCTCCAGTTCCTCGCGCTACCAGCGCGGATCGGGTGCGTAAACGACGTGCTACAGATTAGCGCTCTGTTTGTTACCGGCATGTAAGCACGACGTCGCAGAAGATCGATTCCCACATTTCGGACACGCTGCTCGCATCCGCGGCACGGTGCCCGCGGCCGCGTCGGCCACAATGGGAGGCGTGCGCAAACTGATCTTCGGTCTCGTGGTCCTGCTCGGAGTCGCCGTTCTCACCGACTTCGGCGCGGCGGCGTGGTCCGAGTACCGCGTGTCCCGTGCACTGCGCGAGGGTGGCGTACTCCAGGCCGACCCCGCCGTCACCATTCACGGCTTCCCGTTCCTTCTCCAGGCCCGCAACGGGCATTACGAGAACGTGGAAATCGTGGCCGACGGCGTGCACACCGAGATGCTCGGGGACATCACCGTCGAAGCGAACCTCGTCGGCGCCCATGCCGCTGCGGGCGAACTGCTCGACGGGTCGATCCGTACCGTGCCGGTGGACCTGCTGTTCGGCCGCGTCATGATCGACGCCACCGAACTCGGGCAGCTCTACAACATCCCTGACCTGCAGATTTCTGCCCCTCCGGAGAGCAAGTCCGACGGGACCGGCGGGTCGGGAGGCTCCGGACCGACGACTGCCGGCGGCGTCGTGCTCACCGGTACCGTGCCGGTCGGGCCGGAGCCCGCGACGGTGAGCGTGCAGGCCGACCTCGTGCTCGACGGGGACCGCGTGCACATCGTGGCGTCCGACCTGTACTTCGGCCGGGAGGGGCGCGCGGACTTCGCGGTGCCCGACGCGCTGAAGCCGGTCGTGCTCGGGTTGTTCACCACGACGATCGAGCCTCAGGATCTGCCCTTCGGCGTGAAGCCGACGTTCGTGGAGGCACGGGGATCGCGCATCGTCATCGAGGGCGAGGCGCACAACACCACGATCGATCTCACCGAGGTGCAGGCAGCCCCGTGATCGCATTCGTTGTTCTCGCAATTGTGATCGTCGCCACACTTGGAGTCGGCGTGATGTTGCGCACACGCGCCGGCAAGTTCCGCGCGAGCAGCCCGGGAGGCGCCGGATCGGAACACGTTGATCCTGCGCTCGCGGCGGTGGGGGTGGGCGGTGGCGTGCCCGTGATCCTGCACTTCTCCGCGCCGTGGTGCGGACCGTGCGCATCCGTCCGGCGCGTGATCGCCCGTGTCCTCGGCGACACGTCCGGAGAAGCACTCGACGTGGAACTCGACCTCGACGAAAACCCGCTTCCCGCCAGGCAGCTCGGAGTGATGTCGCTACCCACCACCTTCGTGTTCGATGCCGCCGGACGCGAGCGCTACCGGGTGTCCGGTGTACCGGAGGCCGCCGACCTCCGCGCGGCCCTCGCATCTCTGTAATACGCAGTGGTCCTATTTCCCCCGATCTTCGGTTAAACTCCTCGCGTGCACACACGCCAGGAGCTGATGCTCACCCGACGCCGCGCAGTCGACCTGTGCCGCCTCGGCGCGTGTTGTTGTACCTGCTCCTGACGCACGGCTGCTGAGTAGTCACCGCGGGCTCCTGTCCCCGCTCCGCAGTTGCTGACGTCTCCCCCGATGCGTTTCCCCGCGGTCGGTCGCGGTTCGGCGACCGAATCCCGCTCAGCTATCCCGGATCCCAGCAGGAGCACTCTCATGTCCGTTCCCGGTCCCACCCGTACCGGTTCGCAGGTCGACGTCCGCGGACCGCGTTTCGCAGCGTGGATCACCACCGCCGTCTTGGTCGTCGTGCTGCTCGTCTCGACGGTCTCGAACACCGTTGCGGGCGTTGTGCTCGGGGTGCAGGCCCTCGTCTTCGCGATCGGCGCAGCGTTCGGTCCGCGGCGCAGCCCGTACGGCGCGCTGTTCGCAGGCCTGGTCGCACCACGATTGGGCGCACCTTCCGAGACCGAACCTGTTGCGCCACTGCGCTTTGCACAGTTCGTCGGCTTCGCATTCGCGGCTGTCGGCACCGTCGCGTTCGCACTCGGCGCCGGAACCGTCGGAATCGTGGCCACCGGCTTCGCGCTGTTCGCCGCTCTCCTGAATGCCGCCTTCGGCTTCTGCCTCGGCTGCCAGATCTACCCACTGATCGCTCGGTTGCGTTCCGTCGCGGCCTGATCACCACCCGGCTTCAACACCTACACGCACCATCACCGAAAGGAATATCCATGGCTCGCTCCGACGTCCTGGTCTCCGCCGATTGGGCAGAGCAGAATCTCGATGCACCCAAGACCGTGTTCATCGAGGTCGACGAGGACACCAGCGCCTACGACGGCGGCCATATCGAAGGCGCCATCCGGCTGGACTGGCGCAAGGACCTGCAGGACGGTGTTCGCCGCGACTTCCTGAATCAGGAACAGTTCTCGGCGTTGCTGTCCGCCAAGGGCGTCGCCAACGACGACACCGTCGTGCTGTACGGCGGCAACAACAACTGGTTCGCCGCGTATGCCTACTGGTACTTCAAGCTGTACGGCCACCAGGACATCAAGCTCATCGACGGCGGTCGCAAGAAGTGGGAACTCGACGGCCGCCCGCTGTCGAAGGACGAAGTCACCCGGCCCGCAACCGAATACAAGGCACAGGCACCGGACACGTCGATCCGTGCCTTCCGCGACGAGGTGATCGACGCGATCGGTTCCAAGAATCTCGTCGACGTGCGTTCCCCCGACGAGTTCGCCGGCAAGATTCTCGCCCCGGCCCACCTGCCGCAGGAACAGGCACAGCAGCGTGGCCACGTCCCCGGCGCCGTCAACATCCCCTGGAGCACCACCGCCAACGAGGACGGCACCTTCAAGTCCGACGACGAACTCACCGCGCTGTACGCGGCGAAGGGCTTCGACGACAGCAAGGAAACCATCGCCTACTGCCGTATCGGCGAGCGCTCGAGCCATACCTGGTTCGTGTTGCAGGAGATCCTCGGCAAGAAGAACGTCAAGAACTACGACGGCAGCTGGGTCGAGTACGGCTCGCTCGTCGGCGCACCGATCGAGTTGGGAGCATAAATATGTGCGGAGCACCTGTTCAGAGCCAGAACCTGCCCGCGGGCGTGGATGTCGAGAAGGAAACGGTCATCACCGGCCGCGTCCTCAACGCCTCCGGTGAACCGGTCGGTGGCGCATTCGTGCGTCTGCTCGACGGCACCGGCGAGTTCACCGCCGAGGTCGTCGCCTCCGCCACCGGCGACTTCCGGTTCTTCGCCGCGCCCGGTGAGTGGACGGTGCGCGCACTGTCGAGTGCCGGAAACGGCACCTCGACGGTGAGCCCCAGCGCTCCGGGCGTCCACAACGTCGACGTGACGGTCGCGAAGTAGCACGCGGCAAAGACTGGAGCCACGGCTCCGGAACACAGGGCCTCGCCCCCGATCACCGGGAGCGAGGCCCTTTGTCGTGAAGCGAAGCCGGTGCAGTCTAGAATGACCCCGTGGTCATCTTCTTCGAACTCTTGCTGGTCCTTGCAGCGGTGCTCATCACCTGGTTCGCGCTGTACACCATCTACCGTCTGGTCTCCGACGGGTCATGACGGACCAGTCGGACGGCGGTACTCGGCGTAGCGGCGACGAGGCCATAGCGCAGGCCGCAGAGCGTGCGCGGGTCACCGCCGAGCTGAATATCCCCGTCCTGTCCGGTCTGCCCGGCGTCGACGACACCGCGAACCTGCGGCGCGGCGCCGATCTGAACCCTGCCCTGCTCGCGCTCCTTCCACTGGTGGGCGTGTGGCGCGGCGAGGGTGAGGCACACGACCCCGAAACCGCCACCGACTACCCGTTCGGTCAGCAGATCGTCGTCGCGCACAACGGCGGTGACTATCTCGTATGGGAAGCCCGCTCGTGGCGTCTCGACGAGAACGGCGACTACGTCGCCGAGGACCGTCGCGAAAGCGGATTCTGGCGCGTCTCCGGTACGGGCGGCCCCGACAGCGACGACCCCGAGACCCTCGAACTGCTGCTCACCCACAGTTCCGGTGTCGTCGAGTTGTATTACGGCACCGCCCTGACCCAGTCGTCGTGGGAGCTCGCCACCGACGTGGTGATCCGGACCCGGTCCGGCGAAGTCGTGGGCGGCGCCAAGCGCCTGTACGGCATCGTCGAGGGCGGCGACCTCGCCTACGTCGAGGAACGTGTCACCCCCGACGGCGACATGCGGCCGCGCATGTCTGCGCGGCTCGCACGCCACGTCGGCTAACGAGCGTCCGACGACGAGTCGTCCCCCGTGGCCGCTCGTACGGAGCCTGAACCGTTCGTCTCCCCGGGTGCCGGCCGGTGTACTACCGTGCCGTGTTCCGCTGCGTCGCTTCCTGCCTCGTCACGATCGTCACCGTCGTCCGGAATCGCCCTGGTCACGACCACGACCTCCGGTGCCGGCCGCCCTTCCGCGGCTTCGAGGTCTTCGGCGGTGTGCACCTCGGTCCACTGGCGGGTGACGGGTTCGGGGAGTTCACCGAGATCCTCGCGGATGCCGCGTACCAGGCTGTACATCATGACGAAGCCCATCACGAAGAAGGGCAGACCGACCACGGTGATCACCTGCTGTAGCGCGTCCAGGCCGTCCTTGCCGGTGGCGACGAGCATGGTGGCAGCGACCAGGCCCATGATCACGGCCCAGAACAGCCGCTGATGCATGGGTGCCTTCCCTTCCGTGCCGCCGGACATCATGTCCAGGACCATGGCAGTCGAGTCCACCGAAGTGACGAAGAAGATCACCACCAGCAGGATCGCAATGCCCGACACCAGCCCTGTAAGCGGGAAGTTGCCGAGGAATTCGAACAGCGCACCGGGGATGTCGCCCGCATCGACGACACGTTCGACAAGACCCCCGTCACCCTCGAGCTCGATGTGGAAGGAACCCATCCCGAAGATGCTGAACCAGATGACCGAGAAGAGCACCGGCAGAGCCAGCACCCCGGCGACGAATTCGCGGATTGTCCGGCCGCGCGAAATGCGCGCGATGAAGATGCCGACGAACGGCGACCAGGTGATGGTCCAGGCCCAGTAGAACACCGTCCAGGTGTTCTGCCAGCCGGAGTCGGCGAACGTGTCGTTCCAGAACGCGAGGTTCGGCAGGGTGTCGGCGTAGATGCCGACCGACTCGATCATCCCCTTGAGCAGGAACAGGCTGGGGCCGGTGACCAGGACGAAGATCAGAAGCATCACCGCGAGGCCGATGTTGAAGTTCGACAACCGCTTGATGCCCTTGTCGAGACCGAGAGCCACCGAGATGCCCGCCATGACAGTGACGAGGGCGATGAGCGCAATCTGGATGATGCCGGACTCCTCGAGTCCGAAGAGCTGGGCGAGGCCGGCGTTGATCTGGAGCGTACCGAGGCCGACGGACGTCGCGACGCCGAAGATCGTGCCGATGATCGCAACCACGTCGATCGTCTTGCCGATCGGACCGTAGATCCGCCCGCCGAGCAGGGGCGCGAAGATCGAGCTGACACGGGGCGGGAGCTTGCGCTTGTAGATGAAGTAACCGAAGCACAGACCCGGCAGTGCGAAGATCGCCCACGTGTGGAATCCGAAGTGGTAGAGCGTAAAGCCCATTGCTTCACGCGCGGCCGCCTCGGATTCCGGCGCCACGTCCTGCTGTGGAGGATTCGCGAAATGGGAGATCGGTTCCGCAACGCTCCAGAACATCAGGATCGTGCCGATTCCCGCCGCGAAGAGCATCGAGAACCACGCGAGGGTGGAGTGCTCGGGACGCTCGTCGTCGCCGCCGAGCCGGACGCGTCCGTAGTGCGTCAGCGCAATGATCACCAGGAAGATCAGGAACGTCGTGACGCCCAGGATGTAGAACCATCCGAGGTTGGTCATGATCCAGCCCGACGCCGTGCTGAACACGTTGTCGACCGTGGTCGTGAAGGCAACCGTGAGGACGACGAACACCAGCGATATCAGCGCGGAGGTGAAGAAGACGCCTGGTGACGTGCGTAAACGGAGGGCGTCGTGGGCTTTTGTCAGGATCGGCACGTCAGGGGGTACCCCCGATAAGTCCGTTTCTACACATGCGATGCTCGTCACCACCGCGACTGCGCCCCGGCGTCACATGCGATTCGACGGACTCACCGGCATACGGGTTCGTACCGGCCCGGTCACGCCGCCATCGTCGGTGCGATCGCCTCCATCTGTTCGAGCACCAACTTGATTGCCCCGGTCTGCTTGTCCGGCGGGTACTTGTAGCGCGTCAGCAGTCGCTTCACCTGCGACCGCAACTTCGCTTTGACGTCCTCCCGCACCTTCCAGTCGGTCTTGACGTCACGCCGCATGACGCCAACGAGTTCGCGCGCGATCTGGGCGAGGGTGGCCTCCCCCATCCCGTCCAGCGCCGATTCGTTCTGGGAAACTGCGTCGTAGAAGGACAGTTCATGATCGCCGAGGGGCGGGTCGAATCGTTGCCCACGCTGCGACTCGGCTCGCACTTCTTTGGCAACCTCGACGAGTGCTGCGATCACCTCGGCCGAAGTGAGCTGACTGTTGGTGTACTTGATCATCAGTTCCTGCAGTTTCTGCGAGAACGCCCGCTGACGAACCAGGTTGTGGCGTGCCACCTTGCGGGATTCCTCGGAGACCAGTTTGCGCAGTGCCTCGATCGCCAGGACGGGGTTCTTCGCCTGCACGGCACGATCGAGGAAGTCGGCATTGAGATCGGCGAGCGACGGCTTCGGCATACCTGCCGCGTCGTAGATGTCCAGTACTTCACCGGATTCCACCGATGCGGCCATGAGCGCACGGAGAGCACGCTTGACATCTTCGGGTACCGCGGCGCCGCTCGCCTGCCTGTCTGCGGCGTCGAACTTGGCCATGTACACGCGCACTTCCTCGAAGAAGCGTGCATCGGCCGCAAGTGGCCGGACCTCCTCGTGCGTACCGCAGATGGCCCACACCCGCGACAACTGTGACGCATTCTCCCGGTATCGGGTTGCGAGCGTCTTCTGCCCTTCGCCGACCTTGTTCTCGGGGTTCTTCGGATCGCGAAGGTAGGCGACTGTTGCCAACACCGCGTCCAGCCATCCCCGTGGCCCCGGCGCCCGGCGGCGTTCGCGCCAATCGAAACCGTGAAGCATGTTGCCGAGAACCGTCATGAGGTTCTTGACGGCGTCCACGGCTTCTTCGACGGGCCGGCCGAGAGGCTTGGTGGTGCGGTCCGACGCGGTGTACTCGGCCAGTGCATCCGCGAGGTTGTCGGCGACCGGTGCATAGGCGACGAGCAGACCGTCACTCTTGCCTCGGAAAGTGCGATTGACGCGGGCAAGCGTCTGCATCAGCAACGCACCCTTGAGCGGACGGTCGAGATACAGCGTGTGCAGCGGGGGTGCGTCGAAACCGGTGAGCATCATGTCCTTGACAATCACCAGTTCGAGTTCGTCGTCGATGTCCTTGAGCCGCTTCTTGATTGCTGCGTTCTCGGAATCACGTCGCACATGATTGCTGACCGGCGGCCGGTCACTGGCGTCACCGGAATACACGACCTTGATGCGGCCGGCGGAGAGATCGTCGGAATGCCAGTCGGGGCGAAGCTTGGTGATCTCCCTGTAGAGGTTGGCGCAGATCTCCCGTGTCGCGCAGACGATCATCGCTTTTCCGGGTGCAGTCGGGTTCTCCTCCGACCCCACGAACTTCGCCATCTGGGAACGGCGATTCTCCCAGTGCCCGACGAGATCTGTCGCGAGCATCTCCAGCCTGGCCGGCGTGCCGTACACGGCGTTGATGACCGCGACGGACTTTTCGATGCGGGTGCGTTCGGTGTCGTCGAGACCGGCCGTGAGTTCGTCGGCCGACGCGTCGATCTGCTCTTCGGTGAGCTCTCCCGCGAACGCCACCTTCACGAGACGGCTCTCGAAATGGACGGGCACGGTCGCTCCGTCGTCTACGGCGCGGGTGAGGTCGTAGATGTCGATGTAGTCACCGAACACGGCTCGCGTGTTGCGGTCCTCGAAGGAGATCGGTGTTCCGGTGAACGCGATGAGCGTCGCGTGCGGAAGCGCGTCGCGCAGGTGGCGGGCGTATCCGTCGAGATCGTCGTAGTGGCTGCGGTGCGCTTCGTCGACGACCACGATGATGTTGCGTCGTGCGGACAACTCGGGGTGGCTGAGCCCCGCTTCGCGTTCGTCGCGGCTCTTCCCGAACTTCTGGAGGGTCGTGAAGTAGATGCCGCCGGTGGTGCGTCCGGAGAGTTCCTGGCGGAGTTCTTCTCGTCGGCGGATCTGTTTGGGCTGCTCGGGAAGCAGTTGCGAGCGGGCGAAGGTTTCGTAGAGTTGGCCGTCGAGTTCGTTGCGGTCCGTGATCACAACGATTGTCGGATTGGCGAGCGCCGGATGGCGGATCACCTGATTCGCATAGAGCTCCATCTCCATCGATTTTCCGGAGCCCTGCGTGTGCCACACGACCCCGGCCTTGCCTCCGGAGCCCACAGCGACCACCGTGGATCCCACCGCTTTGGCGACGGCGAAGTACTGGTGCGGTTTGGCAATTCGCTTGACGAGGCCGTTCTCGCTCTCGTCGAACGCGGTGTAGTTGCGGAGGAGTTGCAGAAACCGCTCCTGGTTGAACAGCCCGTACAGTGCGGTGTCGAGCGGATGGTGTTCGCCGCTGGGTTCGACGGGGGCACCGTCGTCGTCGACGTTCCACGGTGAGAAATGCTCGAAGGGCGTGAACGGGGTGCCATAGGACGCGGTGATCCCGTCCGACACCAACGCCATCACGGCGTATCGGAAGGCCAGAGGAAACTCGCGCAGGTAGGTCTGGAGCTGGGCGTGGGCGTCTGTGAGGCTCGCGTACTGACTGCCTGCGTTCTTCAGTTCCACGGCGGCGACCGGCATACCGTTCATGTACAACACGAGATCGAAACGACGCTCGTAGTCGCTGCGGATCACGGTGACCTGGTTGGCGACGAACCAGTCGTTGTCGTCGGGTTCGACGGAAACGAGCCGGATGGTGGGGGTGACCTCCACGCCCGCGTCGTCGGCATAGGAGATCTTCCGCAGACCTTCGGTCAGGTACTCGTGGACGGTCCGGTTCTCTGCGATGGCGTCGGTCGACCCGGCAGTCGCCACGAGTGCCACCGCATCGTCCACAGCGCCGGCAGGCAGTTTCGGGTTCAGATTCACGATGGCCGCACGCAAGCGTGAAGGGATGAGGAGATCGTCCCACGACGTGCGCTCACCCGAGCCGGGTGCGATCTCCGCACCGGGGATGTACCGCCATCCGAGCTCGCCCAACGTGTCGAGGGCCATCTGCTCCCACGCCGATTCGGTGAGGCGGCCAGGGAAACCCAAATCGTCTGCCATGCACACAACTTAGAAGCTCCGATGGGCGGGAGCGAGAGCGACTGTCGATAACAGGGGTTATCGACGAAAAAATGGTGGGTGATACCCGGTCCGGCGCACGATTCGAGCGTTCCGATTACCGAGCAGGAGATCGCCGTGACCCTTCAGTTCCTCCCCGCGACCAGCACTTCCGGCCGTCGCACCGACGACCGCGGCCACGGCACCCGTTTCTGGCCGGGATTTTCGGTGGGCGTGTGCGCCGCCACGGTGACCGGGGCGCTCATCGCGACCGGTTCCCTCGTGGCAGATCGCGTAGCGAGCGTTCCCCTGTTCGAGATCGGAGGCACCGTCACCCTCGTCGACGGCTCCACCCACAGCAACACGCCGGGATTCGAATGCGAAGGCGACCGCGGGTACGACGACATCGCGCCCGCCACCGCCGTTCGTGTGACCGCGGAAACCGGAAAGTTGCTTGCGGAAGGTTCGCTCACCCGCAGTGTGCGCGAAGGCGACTTCTGCACATTCTTCTTCACGGTCCCCGACGTGCCGCGCGGCGCGACGTTCTACGACGTGGAGATCTCCTATCGCGGATCAATCTCGTTCGACGAGAACGAGGCCCGATCGGGAGTGCACCTCACTCTCGGCCGTTGATCCGCATTCCCCTCCTCACCTACGAAACGAGACCTGTCATGACCATGCCCAACCATTCCGATCCGCAGGTTCAGCAGCCGGCCCCGCAGTACCCGATGCAGTCGGCCGGCGGGTTCGCCCCTCCCGAGCCGAAGAAGCGCAAAAAGTGGCCGTGGATCGTCGGCGCGTTCGTTGCACTGTTCGTCGTCACCTCCATCGCGGGCGGTGGCGACGAGGACGAGCCGACCGCAACGGCGTCGCGCGGCGCCGATTCGGGCAATGCTGCGCCCCTGGCCGAGTCGCCTGCCGCCGATTCGGGCAACGCCGCACCCCCGGTCGAACCGCCTGCCGCCGAGGAATCCTCGGCAACGATGAACATGCCGGTTCGCGACGGAAAGTTCGAATTCGTCGTGACCGGTGTCGAGGCCGGCCTGACGTCGCTCGGCGACAATCCGTTCCTCGCCGAGGACGCACAGGGTCAGTTCGTGATCGTCACGATGACGGTCAGCAACATTGCCGATGAGCCGAAGGGGCTGAGCCCGAGCAATCAGAAACTGATCGACGCGCAGGGCCGAAGCTTCAGTCCCGATACGGCTGCGGCACTGAACCTCGACTCGGATGTGACGTTCTGGGACGAGATCAATCCCGGCAACACCGTCACGATGCCGCTCGTGTTCGACATGCCCGTGGACGCAGTTCCCTCGGCGATCGAACTGCACGACTCCATGTTCTCCGGCGGCGTCACCGTCTCGCTGCGCTAGTTCCACCACGAACCGCTGGTGCGCCCGACGAGGGGCCGGGCGCACCAGCCCTTTTCAACCGTCCTGGAAGGACCTTTTCGATGTCGAACGAGAATTCCCCGGCACCTGCCGGTTGGTATCCGAATCCTGCCGGAGGACAGCGCTACTGGGACGGGGCGGCCTGGCTTGCCCTGCCCGATCCCGATGGCGCCCAGGACCCCACTCCGAAGCGGAAGATCCCCACGAAGCCGATCGTGGCCACGCTCATCGTCCTGGCGCTCGCCGCGGCCGGCGGTACGGTGACCTGGAAGGTCAACCACGACGCACAGGTCGCCGCGCAGGTTGCTGCAGCGGAAGAGGCCGCCGACCTCGAAGCGGAACGCATCGCGGCGGAGAAGGCCGAACAGGAACGCCAGGATTCCGCGGAGAGGGCGTCGCGCGCGCTGAGTGTGTCGGGCATCGAATCGAGCATCGAGGAGATGGCGACCGACCACATCGCCGAGGGCATGTACGACGGTCCTGTGCTGTCCGTGACCTGCTCACCGGTCAACGGTGGTTCCACCGACAACCTGAACGAAACCACCACTGTATTCGAATGTTTCGTGGGGACCGAGGACCTCGGTAACGGGCGCATGCGCGGTCGCACGTATCACGCGACGATGAACTGGACGAGCGGCGAATACACGTACGGGTTCGGAGCGCCGTAACCCCTCCCGCCGAGCACAACTAGAACGTTCGTTCGAGTTGACGGCATCCGGCACTCGTGGGAATATCCCTCCACCGACCTTGAGAATAGGTCGACCCCGGCAGGTGCTACCAACACCGAACCGGGGTCTGGGCACACGACAGAAAGCGACTGTCATGCACCGTACGGTGGATTCTATCCACACGCCCCATAGAGGCGTACACCAGCAACAGGCCGCGAGCGCGTTCATCTGCGCCGGCCCTCATCTCACCTGGCCACCAGGTTCGTCAGCGACGTCCTGACCTTCACGCCCCTCGATTCTGCTCCGGCAGGCGATCGAGGGGCTCGAAGCGTTTTTCCGCCTGCATCGGTGTGCGCAAGGGCCGTTTCGGCAACCACGGCACACCGGGTAGGCGTCGTCGCTCGTCTCCCACAGTCCGACGTCAGCGCATCGACGCTGCGGACCCGGGTGCCATTCCCGGCGGTCCGAAACCGACTGGGCGCCAGTATCCCTCGTCTCCACAGCTGGTGGTGGAGCACCCGATCGTGCGGGTCGACACGAACGACCGGGTCCAGTACAGCCACACGTCGTTTCCGACGTGGGGCCAGAAGTGCTGGCCGAGACGGTCTATCGGGGTATGGCGACCGGGCAGCGTTGGGGAAGGGGCCGAAGGCAAGCTCAGGGACCCGTAGGGTCTCCGTACGGTCGAGGGCAGCCGCCCGCAGGGCGCCCTACTTCTGACGTAGGCATCTCAGCGACAGCCTGCGAACTCGACTTCCTTGACGACCGACAGCAAAGCCTCACCCTCGCCGACCACCGCGCCCGCAGACGGCTGCTGTCCGACGACGATCCAGTTGCGGTCCTGCACCTGCATCCGGCCTTCACCCGTCGCATCGACACTTCTCGAATAGAACACGCCCGCAGCCTGAATCGTGTCCTGCGCTGTTTGAAGATCCATGCACTCCACATCCGGCATGACGGCGCTGGTGCCCGCGGCCGCTGCGTTCGCCGTTGTTGTCGATACTGCCGCGGGCGCGGACGTCACGACCGGAACTGTGGCGGCAGCACTCGTCGCCGACGGGGCCGGAGTGGTCGAGCCCGGCGTAACTCGCGCGGAGGTCTGCGGCGTCGTCGTCGCGTCGTTCCCGGACGGCGCGTCGAGCCCATCCGAGATGTCGCCGATGATCCCGATGAGCACGAACGCCGCCGCGACCAACGCGGCGATCACGACTCCGCGTCGCATCTTCGGGGGTGCCGGCGGCTCCGGCGGGGGTTCGAACGCGGCCCCCCGGTCGCCGGCGAGGAATGCCTGATGGCCCGCTTCGGCACGCGCCGCGAGCGCAGCGCGATCTGCCTCGACGCGTGCACGCCGGTCGCGCAAGGGTTTACCGATGGCCAAGTAACCGAGCCCGACGAAGAACAGTAGCTGGATGAGCGACTCGGCGACGTTACCGTGGATGATCTCGACGATCGCGAGCCACAAGGTGGACACCGCCGAACATTCCCGCGAGAACCCTCAGATAGGGACGACGGGCTTCATTTACATTCCTCCATCTCGCGTTGTTGACTATGCGATCGGTCATGGGGCCGAGACGTTCCAACACACGTAGTCGGCTTTGGCGAGCCCGACAGACCGTCAGAACGCCGGAAGTGCCGCGACCTCCAAAAGATGGTGGGTTATTGCCCGGCTACCGGGCAATAACCCACCATTTCGTCAAAGCACCCCCTACAACACGTTCTCGACGACCTTCTCCGCGTCGCGCACGCGGAGTTCGCCGGACATCAGGCGCGGGAGGAGAGCATCACGAATGTTGGCCAGCATGCGATTCTCATCCCTCAATGAACCCAATTGCTCCACGAGCGGTGAAGCGAACTGGCCCCACTCCATCAGTGTCTCAGAATTCACACGTCGGACAGTGAACGCTGCAACATCGTTGGCAGACAACCTCTGCCTTCCCGAGGTACCGACCAGATGCTGAATCGCCATCGTCCTGAACCGGGAACTGGTAACCAAGAAATAGGCCAGTTCCCTTGGCACTGCAGGACGTGACCGGAATACAATGTATTCAGTCGAACCCAGTGCAACTTCACCATCCTCAAGGAAATCGACGTACCCGGCTTTTCCGTTCTCTAGGCACGGCGTGATTCGCGCTAGCAGAGTGTCACCATTCATAAATCGAGCACCGCCCTTGGCAGGCCTTCGTTCCCAGTCCGATACAAGCAACTCGGAAGTCGGAAGCTTTTGCATGTCCAGGTAGACGGGCTCTTCCACGTTTGGCCTAGCACACTTCGGGTTCAGCTCGAAATATTCTTCAAGACAGGCTTTTTCACCGTAGTCCACGTCTAACTCAAGTACAGCGAAGCGGGATGCGAGCAAGGATTCAGCCGTACCCGCCAGCTTGCGGTTTGCGGCGATCTTGTCGTCGAGGGCGCCAAGGACTTCGGCGATGGCACGTTGCTCTCGCATTGAGGGAAGACACAAATCCATTTCACGAGCCGCACCGACATTGAAGTGCTGTTGCACTGCACCCACAAGCCGATTACTAATAAATCCCCCGGCCACACTATTAATATAGTAACTTAGCCATCTTGAATCAAGGTTTGGGCCAGGTCTCGTAATTACCAAATCGGAGCAATTAGCCGCTTGCCAGCCATCCGGGATAACTGCGGTAGCGCCCGGTTTTCCCGTGCGAACCGTAACCACATCGCCGGCAACGAGACTCGATTTTCGTAGTCTGGCATGAAACTCAGGAGAAATATGACGGACATCGCTCAGATCAAACCCGTGAGGAACAATGTTCTGCGAACGCAGGAACATTACGCCGGACTCTTGGTACTCGCTCGCCATTGAACCTACATGACCGACAGTCACCTCCTCAGCGATGTCGCCCAACTTAGCTTCGATCCAACCGTCAGGGGTACGCCTCACTTGACCCTCCCCAACTGCTCCCGCACAACAGCCTGGAGTCGCGCGGACTCGTCGAACTGCTCGTACAGTTCCTTCGTCAACCGCGCAATCTTCTCTTCGATCGGCTCGCCGTCGTCTTCGATCGCCGCCGCACCGACGTAGCGACCCGGTGTCAGGGCGTAGTCGGCTTCCTTAATCTCGGCGAGAGTTGCCGAGTAACAGAAGCCCGGTTCGTCCGCGTACTCGGCGCCCTTCGCGGATTCCGTTCCCCGCCAAGCATGGAACGTGCCGGCGATCTTCGCGATGTCGTCGTCCGACAGCGCCCGCTCCGCACGATCGACCATGTAGCCGAGGTTGCGGGCGTCGATGAACAACACCTGCCCCCGCCGGTCGATCGAGCCCTTCACGCCCGCCGACTTGTCTTTCGCGAAGAACCACGTGCACACCGGAATACCGGTGCTGCGGAACAACTGGGTCGGCAGTGCCACCATGCACGACACCAAGTCGGCTTCGACCAACCGCGCGCGGATGTCGCCCTCACCACCGGAGTTCGACGACATCGTTCCGTTCGCCATCACCACACCGGCACTGCCCTTTTCGGCGAGCTTCGAGATGATGTGCTGAATCCACGCGTAGTTGGCGTTACCTACCGGCGGAACACCGTACTTCCAGCGCTTGTCGTCCTCCCGGCGCGTCCAATCCTTGATGTTGAAAGGCGGGTTGGCCATCACGTAGTCGGCCAGGAGGTCCGGGTGCTTGTCTTGGGAGAAAGTATCTTCCCAACGGTCACCGAGTTGCGCGTTGATGCCGTGGATCGCGAGGTTCATCTTCGCCATCCGCCACGTGCGCTCGTTGTGTTCCTGCCCGTAGACAGCAATATCCGTCGCGTTGCCACCGTGGTGTTCGATGAACTTCTCGGCCTGGACGAACATTCCGCCCGACCCACAGCACGGGTCGTACACGCGTCCGTTGTACGGCTCTAGCACCTCCACCAGCACGCGGACAACGCCTGCGGGCGTGTAGAACTCGCCACCGCGCTTACCCTCCGCGCGGGCGAACTTCTCCAGGAAGTACTCGTACACCTCCCCCAGGAGGTCCCGGGCTCGGCGCGCGCCGTCACCGGTGAACCGGGTGTCGTTGAAGAGGTCGAGCAGCTCGCCGAGACGGCGCTGATCGAGATTGTCCTTGTTGAACATCGTCGGCAACGTACCGGCGAGGGTCGAGTTTTCGTCCATCAACCCGCGCATGGCGGCGTCGATCAGCTGGCCGATGGTTCGGCCTTCGACCCCAGCTGATTCCTGGATGCCCTTCGCGTGCTGCGCAAGGTACTCCCACCGGGCTTCCTCCGGCACCCAGAAGACGGTGGAACCGAGGTATTCGTCGCGGTCGTCGATAAGCGACGCGACACCTTCCTCATCCAGCCCGTCTGCGATCAACTCGGCTTCTAGTTGCCGGCGACGCTCGTCGAACGCGTCCGAGACGTACTTGAGGAACACCAACCCGAGGATGACGTCCTTGTACTGGGACGCATCCATGGAGCCGCGCAGTTTGTCGGCGGCCTTCCACAGCGTGTCCTTCAGTTCCTTCATGGTCGACGGTGCTGTGTCCGTCGCCCTCTTCCTCGGTGGCATCTTCACTCTTCCTCTGGGACGTGCGGGTTGTGCGCTGTGACGGACAGGACTCCGCGAGTCACGCCGTCGATCATTGTGTCGGTCAGTTCGTTCACGCTGTCGAGCAGGTTCTGGGCTTCGCGGCGTCGCGCGTCGAGTTCCCTCAGGGCTCCGCGGATTGCATCGACGCGAGCCGGGGCGATCACCGGGACGGTCCAATCCTTCCATCGCCGTCCGGAGCGAATCGCACCCGATGGCTTCTCCACCGCCGCGAGTTGCTTCACGTGCCGGGCGATCACTTCGGGAACGAGACCGTCGGCATCCGCGTTGCGAACCCGCAGCACCCGGGCCGGAGCGAGGACGAGGGAACCGCCGTCGCTGTCGACGGCGATCCCGAACCGCGGCGACGTGCAGAAAACGATGTCGCCAGGCTTCGTGCGTCGGCTGCCCGAGTATCTCTCGGCATGCACCATCCGGTCGATCCCTCGGTCGCCGATTACTCTCTCCCCCAGCAATTCTGCGGGCCCTATCACCCGCACCTGTCCACCGGTTTCGATATCGTCCGGGTCGACCCGAGTACCGGGAAGCAGCGCGAGCTTCCGCTGCGAGACGAGTTCGCCCGCGGTGGGCAGGGCGGGTGCTTCCGAACGGTGGTGGGCGACGGCCACACGAAGGTCACCCCTGAGACTCTGTGCGTGGCGGTTCGCATCGTCGACCAGCGACGTTACCCGGCTTGCGAGGTCGGCTCCGCGTCCGACGGGTCGCGCGGATCTGGTTGCGACAAGCCCTCGGGCGGTGTCGGCCAGCAGATCCGCGGTCCGGTGGACTGCTCCGAAGTGGAATGCATGCGCGCGAACCGAATCCGCGGTGCCCATCGAGGCGACGGCATCGGACACGACGCCGTCGATCGCAGCATTGTCGAGAGCCCGGTGGCTGATGTCGGCGAGCACCGTCCAGCGGTCCGCGGGTGCGATGCGCGCGTCGGCCGCGCCCAGCACCCATAAGGCCATCGACGTTCCCGGCTTCGTGACGAGCAGGCCCTCCGGAAGCCGGATCGCCGCGCACAGGCGGCCGGACTGCACAATCCCCGACCGGATCGACAGCGTGTCGCGGTCGGGCAGCGGATCGACGAGGACCGCTGCCGGTGCGATCACCACGGCGTAGTGTTCGCCGCTCATCTGCACGGTGATGTTGTCGATCTCGGTGAGCACCTCTGCCGGCGAGGCCCCGAGCGTGGACGGCGAAGGGTACTGGGTCAGGAACAGAGCGGGCCGATCGATCGAGAAGTCGGCGTCGAACCCTTCGGCGGGTGCCTGGTGACGTCGCCACCGATGCACCGCGAGACGACGACGCGCGAGTCGCGCAGACGGGGTGTCGGCTCGTCCGGTGATCGCGATGGGCTCGGTGTCTTCCGACAGTTCCTTCCTCAGGGCAACGAAGAGATCGCTGCCGTCGACCGACGGGTCGACGAAGAACGCGCGGTCGTCGCACACCAGCGCCGTCGCCACCCGGGTGCACAACTCGATGGCACCACCGGCGAGCGTCGAAGCAGCCAACTCCCGCATCGGAATCCGAAAACGCTGCGCCATCAAGGCTTCGAAGGCCCGCTCGGTGGTGTACGCAGCGTCGGCCATGCGGTCGGCATGTCGCGCATAGGTGATGAGATGCCCGCCGAGTGCCTCGAGTTCGCGATACAGATATGCGTCGTCGGGATCGACGTCGTCGGCCTCGTCGAGAATGTCGTCGTGGTCGAGGTCGGTCAGCGGGATTCCGAGCTGCGATTTGAGGCACAGTAGCGCCGTGAGCCCCGCGAGCGCTGCGTCAGGGCCGGAGCCGGTGGGATGGTCGAGCGCGGCGTGGATCGCCACGTCTTCGGCGAGGGTGTCGCTGTTGCCGAGCTTTCGCTCTCGAAGCCAGCCGACCACGTCGTCGGCAGCGAACTTCTCCTGTTGCGCGTCGATGCGGACAGGTTCCGGAAAGGGTCGGTCGGTGCCGGCGTAGCGGCTACGCCACACGGAGACGACCGGTCGCTTCACTCCCGCGAGCGACGCGATATCGCTCTTGGTGAGGAGGAGGGCCGGTTCGTCGGTCACGTCGCAGGCCCCTTCCAGTAGTTACGGCAGCACTCCGCCGAGTTCGTTCCAAGAATCTATCGGTGCGATCGGACACGAACATTACCTAACGCGATAACCCCCCTTATCGGCAGGTTTCTCACGCTTCTTCGCAGGTCCCACGCACGATGGCGGCAGCCGATCACGAGGAGGAACACCACATGCTCGCCGCCATCCACATCCGCCAGATTCACGCCGGTCCCACGCCGATGACCTGCGCTGCACTCGCCACCGACACCGATTCGGCGCTGTTCCTCCGGGAGGGCCACGACCAGACCGACCGGAGTCTGGCCGGCCTCGAAGCCTTCGCCGCCCTGTACGAGCAGGCGAAGTGTTCACCGGTTCGGCTCCATATCTCGGATGCCGGTCTCCGCAGCACCCTCGAAGCGGTATCGGACTCCTTCCCCGCCGTCGACTTCGTCGACACCCCGTTCGGTCCGCTGGGCACTCTGCTGCGCCGGGCATCCGACACCATCGGCGCACACGTCGTCGCCCTCGCCGCCGAAGAGGAGGCGCGACGTGACACCGAACGCGCTCAGCTTCCGCCCCTGGCTGTTGCCACCGATGCCTCCAAGGCCAGGAGATTTCGGGGAACCGGTCTCGGCTGCGTCTCCGAGAAGGGCGTCCACCGGATGCTCATGGCACCCGACGCGCGCTCGATCCTGGAAGGCGAACTGCTCGCCATCGAGATGGCCACGACGAAGTTCCCCGACCGCGACCTGCACATCCTCACCGACAGCCGCCTCGCGATTGCTTGCCTCGCAGGCACCTACAAGGGACGGCCCGCGGTTTCCGGGGTAGTCGACCGCATCCACCGCTCGATCCAGGGTCGATCGGTGCGATTCGACTGGGTGCGCGGTCACGACGGACACCCGCTCAACGAAGCCGCACACCGGCTCGCGGTAGCGGCACGGCGTTGCTACGACGCGAAGGTTTCGCCCGCAGTGGCAGCAGAGATCGCAAGAAACATCGTTGCGTCGCTCGACGAATCGCGCACGCAATCAGCATGAGCGCGCCCGAACCGACCCCCGGTCGGTCCACGAATTCGAAAGGATCTCCCATGAATGCACCTGCAGGCTGGCACCCTGACCCTCAGAACCCCGGCATCGAACGTTGGTGGGACGGTCAGCAGTGGGCCGAGCAGACTCGACCTGCCCCCACGCTCCGGGCGTCTGCCGGCGACCGACGGTACACAGCCAATCTGATCGCTGCGCTCATCGCGAGCCTCGGCATCATCGTCGGCAGCCTCGGCCCGTGGGCGAGCTTCTTCGCGTTCACCAAGAACGGAGTGGAAGGCGACGGCGTCATCACGCTGGTTCTGGGTGTGATCGCTGCGGTTGCGTTGTTCGTGCGGCTCTCCCGAGGTTCGGGTGAATGGGTGACACTTCGATGGGGTGTCCCCGTCATCGGGGTCCTGTGTGTGGCGATCTCCGTCTACGACCTGTTCGAGGTCACCTCGATCACCGCCGAGTTCTTCGGAGAGCCCATCGGCGTCCAGGTCGGGTGGGGATTGTGGCTGCTACTGATTTCCTCTGCGGTGCTGTGCCTGACTTCCTCCAGCGTCGTGAAGCGCCCCCGAACACCGTGATCTGGGCTTTCCCGCCGTGGGTAGCTGAAACAGCGCTCACGACAACGGCATTCTGATTCTGAGTGCAACGAACCGCCCCAATGTAGCGATACCGGGCATACAGGGCTCCGCGCAGTCGGCACCAGCCGGCCTGCACGGCCCTGTCTCCGGCGCGCATCAACGCGTGCCGCACCTTACGACGAGGAGAAACCAGTGGCGGTCAAAGTAGTCTTCCTGCACGGAATCGGAGACGGAGACCCACGGGCCGGTTGGCTGGAGGGCCTCAACCGCGGGCTGGTGCAGGCAGGTCACGACCCGATCGACCGCGCCGATACCTTCGCTCCCCGCTACAGTTCGATCCTTTCCACGGAGGGGATCGGCGCGAAGATGCCGGCCCCGACGTACCGGGTGAAGGACGATTCCGCAGCGCGCTTCGAATTCGCGCGCAGACAAGCGCGAATCCAGCGGGACCTGGGACTGAAGTCGACGCCTTCGGGTTTCGGCGCTCACGTGGTGCCCGACGCGCCACTCAACACATTGCAGGGATTCGCCATAGGAAATGTTTCCGCGTTCGATCTCACCCAGGTCCGCCGGTACGTCCAGAACGAACCGCTGCGTGGTGCCGTCCTCCGGTTCCTCATGGATCAGGACTACGCCGACGAGATCGTGCTGATCGCCCACAGCCTGGGCAGCGTCATCGCCATCGACTTCCTCGATCACCTGCCCGAACATGTCCACGTCCGGCGCTTCATCACGATCGGCAGCCCTGCCGCTTCCCCCGCGCTGCACCAGGGCAGTGAGCGACTTCTGAAGAGATTCCCGTACGCACGTGTCGACGACTGGTCCAACGTCTTCAACCCCCGTGACATCGTGACCGGTGGCCGTGGTCTGGCATCACTCTTCCCCGCAGCGCAGGACTTCGCCGTCGATATCGGAAACCTCGAGCACGGCTCGGGCGCCTACCTCGGGCATCCCGGTGTTGCCAGTCTCGTCGCTCAGATCGTCTATCCCTCAAAAGACGTCGCGCTCGCCCGATCCGGAATTGCGGTGCGCCTGAACGACTCCCAAGCATCTGTTCTCTTGATGCTCCACTACGGTCATGCCGTTGCTCGGAACATCAAGAACCAGGAGGTTGCGGCCAAGTACCTGGGTGCCCTCCGGCTTCGTCAGGATCAGATCATCGCCGAGATCGAGGAACTCGCCACCGTCGGCCAGCAGCCGCTGGCCGAGGAGTTGCATCAACTGGTCGACGGGAAGCTGCCGCCGGTGCCGCTCCTGTGGGAACTGCACGAAGCGGTAGGGGAACTCGTTGTCCTCGCACTCACAAATGCGGTCGACCCTTACGAGATCGACGTCGAGCAGGCACCGATGCGTGCGATTTCGGAGGTCACCTTCGCGATGGGCTTCAGTACCGATGTCGGTTCGAAGGTCCTCCGCGCAATCGAGGACGTTCAGAAATCTCTCGACCGTCGAGGTGGAGTGCCGTGGGGTCGGGTTCTGACAGCCGCGGCCGGAGTTGCGCTGCTGGCTGCCGGACCCGTCGGATTGATTGCAGCCGCACCCGCCGCCGCTGCGGGCGCCGCGGCGATCACCGGGGGACTCGCTGCCTTCGGACCGGGCGGAATGGTGGGTGGATTGGCGATGCTCGGCGGATTGGCCGGCGCAGGCGCGGCCGTTGCGACTTCCGCCGTCACCGGTGCAGGCGGCGAAGCGCAGCCCGCGTTGGATCTCAAGGCCCTCGTATTGCGGGTCTCGGTCGAATACGCCCGCAAACTGCTCAATCTGCCGTTCGATCAAAACCTTTGGTACCAGCTCGCGGACACGGAAACTCGGACTGCCGCGCAGATCAGCCGCTTCGAAGCGTTCAACAGTCCGAACTCTCCAACGTTGACGATGCTGCGTGAGGTCAAGGACTCTCTCACGCGACTCATGACGTTCGTCATCGAACAAGGGCTTGCCCCTCGCGCCATCGCTGCCGGTGAGAACTACCAGGTGGACGGCAACGAACCCGACCGGATCGCGATCAACTGAACGAGTAGGGCGGCGAAGCGTCACTTCGCTGACTGGGGAGGGTCCGAGACACGAACGACCCCCGAGTCGTCTCGGCGAGCCGGAGGAGATCCGGGACTCGACGAGCCCGGTGGGACGATCCGGGGACTCGGGGGTCGGGTGACTACCTGGTATTCGCCGGCCGCTCGCGGTCGGAGAACGCTGTCGTCGACGAGCGGCTAGCGGGCAGCCACCTCACATGTCCGAAGAAAACTCACTTTCAGACCACCTCCTTCCTCGTGTACCAGCGAAGGTACGCCCGGCTCACGCAGTCGGCAACGTATTTTTCTCGACGTGCATCACGACGTCGGCGGCGGTATCGGACGGCAGCTGGTGCGTCACCACCACCACGGTGCGTTCGGGGTCGACGAGACCCGCGTCCCGGTCGAGCAGGCGGCGTTGCAGACGGGCCGCGTCGTCGGCGTCGAGGTGCTCCCCCGGTTCGTCGAGCAGCAGGATCCGCGCGGGCGACAGCAGTGCCCTGGCCAGCAGCAGTCGCCTTCGCTGGCCGCCGGAGAGCGCCCTCGCGCCGGCTTCGAGCACGGTGTGCAGGCCCTCCGGTAGCCCTGCCACCCACGGTCCGAGCCCCACCGCCTCGAGCACGGAGTACGCCTCGCTCTCGTCGACGTCACCGCGCGCGACGCGCAGATTTTCGAGGACCGACGTGCCGAAGACGTGCGCGTCCTCGGCGAAGAATCCGACACGGTGGCGCAGCGCCGCGGGCTCGAGTTCTTCCAGGGGCACACCGTCGAGCGTCACGCTGCCCGAGACCGGGCTCAGCAACCCGGCCAGGGTCATCAACGTCGTGGTCTTGCCGCTGCCGCTCGTTCCCACCAGCGCGACGCGGGCACCGGGAGCCAGGTCGAGGGTCACAGGGTTCGTCGCGGAACCGCCGGGCCACCCGCTCCGCAGGTTGTCGGCGCGAAGCCGTCCCGGTCCGTCGACAGGGCGGTCGCCGTGCGGGACCGACCGGTCGGCGCGATCGAGCAGGTCGTTGATCCGCCGGGACGCGATCCGCGCCCGGACGAGGGTCTGCGCCGCCGCGGGCAGCACCGAGGTCGATTCGAACGCGGCGAGGGGCAGCAGGACGAGGACGCCCAGCGTCGTGGGGCTCATCGCGGCGGGACCGGACCCGAACACCGTGATACCGATCAGCAAGGCTCCGAGGACGCTCGCTCCGACCGCGAGGGGTGCGGCCGCGTCGGCGAACGCGGACGGGACGGCGGACCTGTCGGTGGCACGCACGGCCTCGACGCCCGACGCCCGAGCGCGCCGGGACGCGCGGTCGAGCTGGCCCGAGACCCGCAGTTCCGCCGCGTGATCGAGCACGGTCACGGCGTCGTGGGCGAACCGGTTACGAGCGTCGTCGCCGTCGGTCTCCGCTTGCGTTGCGGCCCGTGCCGACAGCCACGGCGCCAGCACGCCCGCGACGAGCAGCGCGACGGCGAGCACGGCTCCGGCGGCCGGAGAGATCACCGCGAGAACGATGACGGCGGCGGACGAGAGCACGGCGGAGACGGCGATGGGGACGAGTGCCCGGACGACGACGTCTCCCAGTGCATCGACATCGGCGCCGGTGCGTGCGAGGAGATCACCGCGCCGCAGGCCCGCCGACGCCGCGGGGTCACCGTCGGCGAGCCGCTGATAGAGACGGGACCGGGCCGACGTCATGCCGCGCAACGCGGTCTCGTGCGTGGCGAGTCGTTCGAGATAGCGGAACAGACCGCGCGCGACGCCCAGTGCGCGCACCGCGACGACGGCGACCGTGAGGTCGAGTACCGGCGGCATTTCCCAGGCTCTGATGATCAGCCAGGCCGACAGCCCCGACAACATGAGCGCACTACCCAGGGTCGCCACGCCCGCAAGAATCGCGAGCGCGACCCGCCGTGGTTCGAGTTCGAGCAGCGCCATCGCACGGCGCAGATCCGACGATGCGGTCACGACGCACCTCCCGGACGGACCTCGACGATGCGGTCGGCGATGGCCAGCAGACTCGGGCGGTGCGCCACGATCACGACGGTGCGGCCGGCTCGGGCGAGTGCGGTCAGTGCGTCGAGCACGGTTGTCTCGGTGTCGGGGTCGAGGTGTGCGGTGGGTTCGTCGAGCAACAACACGGGCCGCGACGACGCGAGCGTGCGCGTGAGAGCGAGCCGCTGTCGCTGTCCCAGGGACAGTCCGCTGCCTCCGGCGCCGACGACCGTCTCCCATCCCTGGGGAAGCTCCGCGAGTACCGAGTCGAAACCTGTTGTGGCGCAGACTGTACCGAGGTTCGGATCGGCAGGGTCGACGCCGGTGAGCCGGAGGTTGTCGGCGAGCGTTCCGGGCAGCAGCACGGGGTGCTGCGGGAGCCATGCTACCTCGTTCCACCATGCCTCGTCGCCGGCTACGGGCCGCCCGTCGACGGTGATATCTCCCTCTGCAACGTCGGTGAGTCCGAGGAGGGCGAGCAGCGCGGTCGACTTCCCGGAGCCGTTCTCTCCGGTCAGTACGGTGACCTCGCCGGGCCAGCACTCCGCATCGAGCCGGTAGGGAGCGAACCCGTCCCGGCCCGCAACGCTGACGTTCCGGAAGACGATCTCGCGCCCAGCGGCGGAGACAGGTTCACCCGCCACCGTGGCGCGGTTGTCCGTGACCGCCGGCGCCGGTTCGTGCGCGGTGTGTTCGGGGGCGGTCCGTTCGGGAGCGACAGCCAGAATCGCAAATGCTCGATCCGCCGCGGCCGTGCCGTTCTCCGCGGCGTGGAACTTCGCTCCGACGGTGCGGAGCGGGAAGTACGCCTCCGGCGCGAGGATCAACGCGATGATGCCGGCTTCGAGCGGCATCCCGCCGTAGACCAATCTCATGCCGATGGTCACGGCGACGAGCGCCACCGAGAGCGTGGCGAGGAATTCCAGAACGGTGCCGGACAGGAACGCCACGCGCAGCGCCGACATCGTGGTGCGCCGGTGGTCCTCGCCGAGTTCGCGCACCCGCGCGGCAGGTCCCTGCTCGCGGCCGAGCGCGCGAAGGGTGGGCAGACCCGCGAGCAAGTCGAGCAACTGGGACGAGAGGGTGGTCATCGCGTCGAGCGTGCGGTCCGCTTTGCCCTTGGTGAGCAGTCCGATGAGGATCATGAAGATCGGGATCAGCGGCAGCGTCACGATGATGATGATCGCCGACGTGAGGTCGTGCAGGGCGATGACGACGATCGTGACAGGCGTCAGCGTGACCGCCAGGATCAGAGCCGGCAGGTAGCCGGTGAGGTAGTCGCGCAGGCCGTCGAGCCCTCGGGTCAGCACGGTGGCGATCTCGTCGCGACGCGGATCCAGTTCTCGGGGCGGCAGGGTCGCGGCCGCGTCGAGGACCTCGCTCTCGAGTTCGGCGATGACGCGGCTCGCCGAACGGTGCGCGTACCGGGAGTGCAGCCAGGTGGCGACCACACGCACGGCGACTGCCCCCGCGAGGACGAGCAATTCGGTGCGCCAGTCACCGAGGGTGCGGGCATCGGTGGTGATGACCCCCGCCAGCACCGTGCCGATCATCAGGGCGCTCACCACCACCATCACGACATCGACCAGCGACGTCAGAACGGTGAGGGCGAGGTACCCCCGTGCCGATGCCGAGTATCGCCACAGCCGTGGGTCGATCGGTCCCCGCCGGCGCCGGTGGCGTATACACATCTCCGCGCCGGCGGGAACGGTGGCAGCGGCAACCGTCATTTGGTGCCGATCTTCAGACCGATGGACGGCGGGATGTGCGAGGTCGAGATCCGCTGGCGGAACACCCAGTAGGTCCACCCCTGGTAGAGCAGGACCACGGGCGTGACGGCGACGGCGGCCCACGTCATGATCTTCAGTGTGTAGGCGCTCGACGACGCGTTCTCGATGGTCAGCGACCACGCCGGATCGAGAGTGGACGGCATGACGTTCGGGAACAGTGCCGCGAACAGCAGCACGATCGTCGCCGCGATGGCCACGGTGGTGAACACGAAAGCCCAGCCCTCGCGTTCGGCGGCGACCAGCGCGACAACGGCGAGCAGTGCGGCAGCAGCGACGGCGACGAGGATCAGCGTCCAGGTCTTGCCGTAGGCGAGCTGGGTCCACACCACGAACGCCCCCGCGACCAGAACGGTCGGGACGGACAGCCGGCGCGACAGCTTCACCGCGTCGGTGCGGATGTCACCGGAGGTCTTCAGCGCGATGAACACCGCGCCGTGCAACGCGAAGACCAGAGCTGTGGTGACGCCACCCAGCAGTGCGTACGGGTTGAGCAGGGCGAAGAATCCACCCACGTACTGCTTGTCGGCGTCGATCGCCACGCCGCGCACGATGTTCGCGAACGCGACGCCCCACAGCACGGCCGGAACCCAGGAGCCGAAGATGATGCCCCAGTCGCAGCGTCGCCGCCACACCGGATCGTCGATCTTGCCGCGCCACTCGATCGCGCACACCCGGACGATCAGGGCGAGGAGGATCAGCAGCAATGGAAGGTAGAACCCGGAGAACAGGGTTGCGTACCACTCCGGGAACGCGGCGAACAATGCGCCGCCGGCGGTGATCAGCCACACTTCGTTGCCGTCCCACACCGGGCCGATGGTGTTGAGCAGGACCCGGCGACGGGTGTCGGCACTCTCGGTCTTGCCGCGGCCGAGCACGGGGAAATGCATACCGACACCGAAGTCGAAGCCTTCGAGGATGAAGTATCCCGTGAACAGAACCGCGATCAGGATGAACCAGACTTCTTGGAGTCCCATCAGAGATCTCTCCTAGTACGCGAAGGACAACTGCTTCGGCTTTGTGTCGTCGTCGGTGTCGTCGTCATCGGTGCCGGGTGGCTGCGCGTCGTGCGGCTGCGGGCCTTGCTTCGCGTACTTACGGATCAGCCAGAACCAGACAACACCCAGGGCCGCGTAGACGACGGTGAACGCGATCAGCGATGTCAGGACGGTCGCGGAGGGGTGATCGGAGACGCCCTGCTCGACGGTCAGCCGGATCATGTCCACTCCCGTGGGGTTCGGGTGCACGACCCACGGCTGACGCCCCATCTCGGTGAAGATCCATCCGGCACTGTTGGCCAGGAACGGTGTGGGAATCGCGATGAGCGAGAGTTTCGCGAACCACTTCTGGTCGGGTACGCGTCCACGCCGCGTGACCCACAAGCCCGCGAACGCGAGTGCGGCGGAGCCGGCGGCGAGGCCGATCATCGCGCGGAAGGACCAGTAGGTGACGAACAGGTTGGGGGTGTAGTTGCCCGGGCCGAACTGCTCCTCGTACTGCGCCTGGAGGTCTTCGACACCCTGCAGCGTCACGCCCGAGAATTCGCCCTGGGCGAGGTACGGCAGCACGTAGGGCATGTCGAGCACGTGCACGACGCCGTCACAGTTGTTGTGGGTGCCGAGCGTCAGAATCGAGAAGTTCGGGTCCGTTTCGGTCTGGCACAACGACTCTGCCGAGGCCATCTTCATCGGCTGCTGCTCGAACATCAGCTTCGCCTGGACGTCGCCGGTGACGAACAGGGCGACACCCGCGATGAGCATCACCACCAGGCCGAGACGCGTCACCGGGCGGAACAGTCCCCGGGCGTCGTTCTCGAGCTGCTGGGCTTCCTCCGGCTCGGACGCCCGGATCTCCTTGGCACGTCGCATGTTCCGTACCATCCACCAACCGCCGATGCCGGCGATGAATGTGGCGGCAGTGAGGAACCCACCGGCCACGGCGTGCGGATATGCCGCCAGCGCGGTGTTGTTGGTGAGCAGTTCCCAGATACTCGTCAGTTCGGCGCGACCGGTCTCGGGGTTGTAGGTGGCACCGACCGGGTGCTGCATGAACGAGTTGGCCACGATGATGAAGTACGCGGACGCGTTGACGCCGATGGCGACGAGCCAGATGGTCGCCAGGTGGACGAGTTTGGGCAGGCGCGACCAGCCGAAGATCCACAATCCGAGGAAGGTGGATTCGAGGAAGAAGGCGACCAGCCCTTCGAGGGCGAGTGGCGCTCCGAAGACGTCACCGACGAAGCGGGAGTATTCGCTCCAGTTCATGCCGAACTGGAACTCCTGCACGATGCCGGTGGCGACGCCGAGCGCGAAGTTGATCAGGAACATCTTCCCGAAGAACTTCGTCAGCCGATACCAGTGATCCTTCTTGGTGACCACCCACATCGTCTGCATGATCGCGACCAGCGGCGCGAGACCGATGGTGAGCGGGACGAGGATGAAGTGATACACCGTCGTGATCCCGAACTGCCACCGGGACAGATCCAAGACGTCCATTGCCACTCCGAGGTGAGGCCCGAATACGAGGAAGTCCGAATCCAGGGCGCGGGCCGACGCTCCGATTTCGGACACTTGGCCGCGCGAAAGCACGATTCGGCCTTGTTACTACAAAATGTAGTAGAAGTTTCGGGCCCTCGGTACCAGCCGTGTCGTTGACCACACGGGATACACCTCACACCTCGCGCAGAAGGTGGTTTTCTCCACCGAAAACCCGCACAAATGGGTCTTTCGTCGCTGGTGGAAGGGCCTTTCGGCCCTCACTCAGGATGCGGCGTCCACGGCCTTGTCGACCAGTTCCTCGACCGTGCCGGCGAGTGACCTCACCGACAGCGGGTGCCCGTCGAGCATGTGCACCCGGGCGGCGCGCGACACACTCGACACGAGCCACACTCCGTCCGCCACGATCAGGTCGGCGGGACGCAACGGCTCGTAGCGCACGGCGAAGTCGTGGTCTCCCGCAACGTCGAACAGCGCCTGCTGCGTGGTGCCCGGCAGGACGCCCATCTCGGCGGGCGGCGTGAGAAGGGTGCGCCCCCGTGCGATCACGACCGTCGACCGGGGACCTTCGAGCACGTACCCCTCGCTGCTCGTGTAGATCACGTCGTCGACGCCCAGCGCCTCCGCGTGACGCAAAGCCGCCATGTTCGTCGCATAGGACAAGGTCTTGGCCCCGATGAGCTGCCACGGAGCGGTCCGCGCGACGTCGACGGAGTACCCGCGCTCGAGAGTTACCACCGACACACCCTCGCGCCGCGTCCGCAGTACCCGTTCCGGAACGGGAGTCAGCAGCAGGAAAGCAGTCGGAGAGCCGGCATCTTCGCGACCGCGGGTGTAGACGAGCCGGAGGACCCCCACCCCGGCCCCCCCCCCCGGCGACCCC
>NZ_JAXION010000038.1:0-37077 GCF_049311045.1 Rhodococcus sp. 7Tela_A2
CCCGTGATACGGGAGGGCAGGCGAGTCGAGTGAGAGTCGGATCGACCGATCAGCAGCCGATCAGGCGCTGCGCGAGGTAACCCTCGACCTGGTCGAGCGCGACGCGCTCCTGCGCCATCGAGTCGCGCTCGCGGATGGTGACCGCGTGGTCCTCGAGGGTGTCGAAGTCGACGGTGATGCAGAACGGCGTGCCGATCTCGTCCTGACGACGGTAGCGGCGGCCGATGGCGCCGGCGTCGTCGAACTCGATGTTCCAGTGCTGGCGCAACTGGGCGGCGAGATCCTTGGCCTTGGGGCTCAGATCGGAGTTGCGGCTCAGCGGCAGCACGGCGGCCTTGACGGGCGCGAGACGGCGGTCCAGCCGCAGCACCGTGCGCTTGTCGACCCCGCCCTTGGCGTTGGGTGCCTCGTCCTCGGTGTAGGCGTCGACGAGGAACGCCATGAGCGAACGGGTGAGGCCGGCTGCGGGTTCGATGACGTACGGCGTGTAGCGCTCGTTCGTCGTCTGGTCGAAGTAGCTCAGGTCGGTGCCCGAATGCTGCGAGTGCGTCGACAGGTCGAAGTCGGTGCGGTTGGCGACGCCCTCGAGCTCACCCCATTCGCTGCCCTGGAAGTGGAAGCGGTACTCGATGTCGACGGTGCGCTTCGAGTAGTGCGACAGCTTCTCCTGCGCATGCTCGTACAGGCGCAGGTTGTCCTTGTTGATGCCCAGCCCGGTGTACCAGTCCATCCGGTAGTCGATCCAGTACTGGTGCCATTCCTCGTCCTCGCCGGGCTTGACGAAGAATTCCATTTCCATCTGCTCGAACTCGCGGGTGCGGAAGATGAAGTTGCCGGGGGTGATCTCGTTGCGGAAGCTCTTGCCGATCTGGCCGATGCCGAACGGCGGCTTCTTGCGCGACGTGGTGAGCACGTTCGCGAAGTTCACGAAGATGCCCTGAGCGGTCTCCGGACGCAGGTAGTGCAGGCCCTCTTCGCTCTCGATCGGACCGAGGTAGGTCTTGAGCATCATGTTGAAGTCGCGCGGCTCGGTCCACTGGCCCTTGGTGCCGCAGTCCGGGCACACGATCTCCGACATCGCCACGGCGTCGGGGTCGTCGAGCTTGTGCTTCTCGGCGTACGCCTCCTGCAGGTGGTCCTGGCGGTGGCGCTTGTGGCAGCTCAGGCATTCGACGAGCGGGTCGTTGAACACACCGACGTGGCCGGATGCGACCCACACCTGGCGCGGGAGGATCACCGACGAGTCGAGGCCGACGACGTCGTCGCGGCTGGTGACCATGTTCCGCCACCACTGCTTCTTGATGTTTTCCTTGAGCTCGACACCGAGCGGCCCGTAGTCCCAGGCCGACCTGGTGCCGCCGTAGATCTCACCACAGGGGTAGACCAGTCCTCGGCGCTTGGCGAGGTTGGCGACGGTATCGATCTTGGATTTGGGTGCCACTCGGATTCTCTCCATCTTCGATGCGGGTTTTCGCAGCTTGCGTCGACTACTTAGCCTATCGCTCCCCGCCACGGCGACGAATTCCTGGCGGTTGACATGCACATCCATGCATATCAAAATGGTATCGGTTTGCAATAAGCCCCGAGAGCGCGAGGAGTCCCGTGAGTGTCGACGCCGGTCACGACGAGTGCCGCACGGACAACGAGACCCAACGCGCGACGCCGGCCCACCCGCCGGTCTCGCACGACACGCTCGTCGCCGCGGGCGAACTGCTCCGCGCACTCTCGGCACCGGTCCGCATCGCCATCGTGCTCGAACTGCGCGAATCCGCGCGGTGCGTCCACGAACTCGTCGGCGCACTCGGCGTGACCCAGCCTCTGATCAGCCAGCACCTGCGCGTTCTCAAGACCGCAGGCGTGGTGCGGGGCGACCGCACCGGCCGCGAAGTTCTCTACCGCCTGGCCGACGACCACCTCGCTCACATCGTCATCGACGCTGTCGCGCACGCTCAGGAAGGATGACGACCGTAGTGACCTCCGCACGCAAGCCCCTGGTGGGGGTGCGCTCGACCAGACAACGCAGCGCGATCGTGGATCTGCTCGACAACACCGAAGAGTTCCGTTCCGCACAGGACCTGCACGACGAACTGCGCAAGCGCGGGCACGGGATCGGTCTGACCACCGTCTATCGAACCCTGCAGTCCCTCGCCGAGACGGGCAGCGTCGACGTGCTCCGCACCGACTCGGGCGAATCGCTGTTCCGCCGCTGTTCCTCCGGACACCACCATCACCTCGTGTGCCGACACTGCGGGTTCACCGTCGAGGTCGACGGGCCCGAAGTCGAGCGCTGGTCGCACGAGGTCGCCGACACGCACGGGTTCGACGACGTCAGCCACACGGTCGAGATTTTCGGAACCTGCCGCGACTGCGCACTGGCGAGGGCGTGAGCAGCGGGTAGGTCAGCCGCAGGTGCAGTTACCGCACCCGCAGTCCCCGCCGAGCAGGTTCTCACCGGCCGCGGTGTCCGCGGGCCCGTCGAACACGCATGCGTCGCCGCCGAGCCTGTCGGCCAGCGCACGCACCTGCCCGACGAGCGGAACCACGGCGCCCACGGCGCGCAACAGGTGCAGCGGCACGAGCGGGCACGCAGCGACACGCTGCTCGGCAGTGACCCGGTCGTGGTGCAGAACGAACTTGAACTCGGGGAACTCGAGTTGCAGGTCGGTGAGCACCTCGGCGGCGCGCGCCCGGTCCGCGATGTTCTCGGCCAGGAACGTCGCCAGGTGCACGACACCCGCTTCCGCATCGGCGGTCGCGAACGTCGGCACGTCCTCGATCCAGATCGGAACGTCACCGTCCTCGTCGGGTTCGGGTGCGTCGTCCATCGCCTGCGCCAGCGTGCGGATCACCAGGTCGCGCAGCGCGTCGTCGCCGGTGGTCGCCACTGCGAGGTCCCACTGTTCCTCGCCGGTACCCGCGTCGCCGGTCATGCGTTCCCCGTTCCGGATGTGCCCGCGACGTTCTCGCGGGCTTCGGCCACTCCGTCGAGGACGAGCAGCAGCATGGTGGTCAGCGGAGAATCCTCGAGCCCGGTGGCGGGGAACGAGTAGCGGACGATCACGTCCGCGACGGACTCCCGTTCGATGACGTGGATGGAACCGAACTGCAGCGCCTCGGCGGCGGTGGCGACGCGGTTGCGCACCTCGTCGCCGAGTGGGAGATCCCACGCGAGCACGCCGGTCAGCGACACCACGTCCAGTCCCTCGGTGAGGGTCACGACCTGCAGTGCGAACGGGACGGCGCCGTAGTCGAATCCGAACGAACCGTCCCCGTTGTCCTCGGCACCGGGAGTCCGCAACTGGACGAACGGCGTCAGCGCCGCGGAAATCCGGTCTCTCAACGCGGTCATTTCACACCTCCGAACCGGCGGTCGCGCGAGGCGTACTCGACACAGGCGGCCCACAGGTCGCGACGGTCGAAGTCGGGGAACATCTTGTCCTGGAAGACCAGTTCTGCGTACGCGGACTGCCACAGCAGGAAGTTCGACGTGCGCTGCTCCCCCGACGGCCGGAGAAACAGGTCGACATCGGGCATGTCGGGTTCGTCGAGGTATCGCGCGATGGTGGCCTCGGTGATGCGTTCCGGATCGAGGTCCCCCGCCGCGACCCGCCGTCCGATTTCCCTGGCCGCGTCGGCGATCTCGGCGCGACCACCGTAATTGACGCACATCGTGAGAGTCATCACAGTGTTGTCGCGGGTCAGTTCCTCCGCGGCCTCGAGTTCCTTGATGACGCTGCGCCACAACCGCGGACGACGCCCGGCCCACCGCACGCGGACACCCATCTCGTGCATCTCGTCACGGCGACGACGGATCACGTCGCGGTTGAAGCCCATGAGGAAGCGAACCTCGTCGGGGCTGCGCTTCCAGTTCTCGGTGGAGAACGCGTAGGCCGACAGCCACGTGATGCCCATCTCGATGCACCCGCACACGGTGTCCATCAGGACTTCTTCACCGCGTTCGTGACCCGCGGTGCGCGGCAGTCCACGTTCCTGCGCCCAGCGCCCGTTTCCGTCCATCACCAGCGCGACGTGCCGCGGAATCAACTCGGGTTGGAGGATGGGCGGCGTGGCCCCCGACGGGTGCGGGTCGGGCGGCCGGATCGCGCGATCAGGCGATGGGTGTGGGGCGCGTCGTCGAATCACGGGTCCCATCCTGCCTGACGCCCGAACCTCTCCGTTCGGCCACGTAGGTGCCGCCGCGTTCGACCAGGGGCAAGGATCGCAGTTGACGCTCGAGATGCCATTGCAGGTGCGCGGCGACGAGCCCGCTGGCCTGGCTCCGGACTCCGGCCTCGGTTGCTTCCGTCTCGGCCCACCGGCCGTGGGCGAGCGCGTCGAGCAAGGCGAAGACGGCGGGAGCGGGCGTCGCCGCGCCGGGGGGACGGCAGTGCACGCACACGGCGCCGCCGGCAGCGACATGGAAGGCGGTGTGCGGACCGGGCCGGTCGCATCGCGCGCAGTGCGTGATCGCGGGCGCCCATCCGGCGTAGGCCATCGCGCGCAGGAGGTACGCGTCGAGAATCAATTCGGGTGGGCGGGTGTGGTCGCACACCGCGCGCAGCGCCCCGACGGTCAAGGCATGCAGGCGCGGGGCAGGTGCCCGCTCTTCGCCGGCGAGCCGCTCGGCGGTCTCGAGAATGGCGCACGCGGTGGTGTAGCGGGAGTAGTCGTCGACGATGCCGACCGCGAAGGCGTCGAGGGTCTGCACCTGGGTGACGATGTCGAGACTGCGTCCGGGGTGGAGTTGCACATCGACGTGCGCGAAGGGCTCGAGCCGGGCCCCGAACTTCGACCGGGTTCGGCGCACTCCCTTCGCGACGGCGCGGACGAGGCCGTAGCGGCGGGTGAGCAGTGTGACGATGCGGTCGGCTTCGCCCAGCTTGTGCTGGCGCAGCACCACCGCGTTGTCCCGATACAGCCTCACCACCCGAGTGTTTCACGTCGCCACGACACGCGGCACTGCACCGCCGACTCCGGCCACGGGAAAATCCTCGACGTCGAAACGAGAACACGTTATCGTTCGTTCGAACGAACAGTGAGGGAGAACGATGAGCGCACCTGCCCGCCCCCGGGGTCTCGCCGATACCGCGAACGACCTCGCGAACGGCACCGTCACCTCGCACGACCTGGTGCGCACCGCCCTGGACCGGATAGACGCGTCGCAGGCAGAGTTGAACGCCTTCCGGGTCGTCCGGCACGACAGTGCGCTGTCCGAAGCCGCAGACGCGGACCGCCGCCTTGCGGCCGGCGACCGTCGCGCGCTGCTCGGAGTGCCCGTCGCGATCAAGGACGACACCGACATCGCGGGTGAGACGACGATGTTCGGATGCGCGGGCACGTTCGCCGTCAAGGAACACGACGCGGAGGTGGTGCGCCGTCTGCGCGACGCCGGAGCGGTCATCGTCGGCAAGACGCACTCCCCCGAACTCGGTCAGTGGCCCCTCACCGGCGGCGACGCGTTCGGTCACACCCGCAGCCCGTGGTCGCGTGACCACACCCCCGGTGGTTCGTCGGGTGGCAGCGCCGCTGCCGTCGCCGCAGGACTCGTTCCCGCAGCACTGGGCTCCGACGGCGCCGGATCGGTCCGTATCCCCGCGTCGTGGTCGAATCTGGTGGGCATCAAACCGCAGCGCGGCCGGATCTCCATGTGGCCCGACGCGGAGGCCTTCCAGGGCCTGACCACCCACGGCCCGCTGGCCCGGACGGTCGCCGACGCGGCGCTGTTGCTGGACGTCGTCTCAGGAAACCACCCCGGCGACCGGCACACTCGGGAGAAGATCACCGTGTCCGATGCGGTGGGGCGCGACCCCGGCAGACTGAAGATCGCTCTGTCGCTGAAGCTTCCGTTCACGGCGACACCGACCCGCCTCGATCCGCGGGTGCGTATCCGGCTCGCCGCGTTCGCCGCCACCCTGCGCGACCTCGGTCACGACGTCACTCTCGCCGATCCCGACTACGGGATCCTGTTCGGCCTCAGCTTCCTGCCCCGCTCGATGGCCGGGATCGAGGACTGGCTCCACCGACTGCCGGACCCGGCCCTGGCCGATGTGCGGACCCGCGCCAACGCACGTACCGGGCGGATGCTCCACGGTGCGCCCCTGCGCGCGGCACGGGGCGCGGAGCCTCACCTCCGCCGGCGAGTCGGCCGGATCTTCGACCGGTTCGATGTCGTCGTCACTCCGACGACGGCGACACCCCCGCTGCCGGTGAACGCGATCGACGACATCGGCGGGTGGGCCACCGACAAGGTCATCACGGCCGCCTGCCCGTACGCGTGGCCGTGGAACGTACTGGGCTGGCCGGGGATCAGCGTCCCGGCCGGATTCACCGGCGAGGGTCTTCCCGTGGGCGCTCAGCTCCTCGGTCCCGAGGACTCCGAGCCGCTGCTGGTTTCCCTTGCGTCGCAACTCGAGTCGGTTCTGCGCTGGCACGAACACACCCCGGAGCCGTGGTGGTGACCGAGCCCGCCTCCGTTCGGTCACGCATCATCGATGCGACCCTCCACCTCGTGGGCACCGACGGGATCGCCGGAGTCACGAACCGCCGCATCGCGTCTCGTGCCCAGGTGTCGCTGGGCTCGATCACGTACCACTTTCCCACCCAGGAAGACCTGCTGCGCGCCGCACTGACTCACTTCGCCCGCGAAGAGACCACGAGGTTGCGGGAGATCGCGGATTCGTATCGCGGCAAGGAGATTTCGGTGCAGGATGCGGCGACCCTGACCGAGCAGGTGGCAGAGAGTCTGGCCTTCTCCGCAGAACGGATCGCACCGTTCGAGTTGTACGTCCAGGCCGGCCGCGACCCGAATCTGCGCGCCGCCGCCGACGAGTGCTGGCGCGCCTACGACGCGCTGACCTTCACCATCTTGACCGAACTCGGCATACCCCGCGCCGAGACCCTCACCCCCACGCTCGTCGCGACGATTGCGGGGCTGCAACTCCGGCGCTTGTCGACGGGTGGGGGTGCCGATCTGGCCGGCGCGGTGCTGCTCCTTCTCCGGCAGTCCGGTACGCCCGGGCACCGGGATCCGGACCCCGGTACGGGCTAGAAACCGAGGCGGCCCAGCTGTTTCGGGTCTCGCTGCCAGTCCTTGGCGACCTTGACGTGCAGATCGAGGTAGACCTTCACACCGAGCAGTTTCTCGATCTGTGTGCGGGCTGCGGTCCCCACCTCACGGAGGCGCGCACCGCCCTTACCGATCACGATGCCCTTCTGGCTGGGACGTTCGACGTAGAGCACAGCGTGCACGTCGAGCATCGGGCCCTGCTTCTCGGTGCGACCCTCGCGTTCGACGACCTCGTCGATCACCACGGCGAGCGAGTGCGGCAGTTCGTCGCCGAGACCCTCGAGGGCAGCTTCGCGAATGAGCTCGGCCATGAGGGTTTCTTCGGGTTCGTCGGTGAGTTCGCCGTCCGGGTAGAAGGCGGGACCCTTCTCCATGTTCGACGCGATCACGTCGACGAGCACCTCCACCTGCTCACCGGAGGTCGCCGACACCGGCACCACGTCGGCGTTGTCGCCGAGCAGTTTCGACACGGCCAGGAGCTGTGCGGCGACCTGCTGCTTACCGACCTTGTCGATCTTGGTGACGATCCCGATCAGCGGGGTCTTCGGCGCGACGTGCCGCACCTGCTCGAGGATCCACCGGTCGCCGGGGCCGATCTTCTCGTCCGCCGGGAAGCACATGCCGATGGCGTCGACTTCGGAATACGTATCGCGCACAAGGTCGTTGAGCCGCTGGCCGAGCAGGGTCCGCGGACGGTGCAGGCCCGGAGTGTCCACGAGGATCAACTGCGCGTGGTCGCGGTGCACGATCCCGCGAATCGTGTGCCGCGTGGTCTGCGGCCGCGACGACGTGATGGCGATCTTGCTGCCGACGAGCGCATTGGTCAGCGTCGACTTTCCGGTGTTCGGCCGGCCGACGAAACAGATGAAGCCGGAACGGAAGTCGGGGTCGGTCATGCGTGCTCCTCGGTGGTGTCCGTGCTGGTGTCGTTGCTCTCGGGTTCGGGCGCCCGCTGTACGAAGACGGTGCTCACCCGCACCCGCCCGCGCACGTCCGGGCCGCCCTCACCGCGCAGGATGAGCCCGTGCGTGGTGACCTCGGACCCGGGCAGCGGGACGCGGCCCAGTTCGTAGCCGAGCAACCCGCCGACGGTGTCGACCTCGTCGTCGTCGATCTCGGTGTCGAACAGTTCCCCGAGATCTTCGACGGGAAGCCGCGGGGACACGCGGAAGGTCCCGTCGCCGAGATCCTCCACGTCGGGAATCTCCGCGGTGTCGTACTCGTCGGCGATCTCACCGACGATCTCCTCGATGACGTCTTCGATCGTGACGAGACCGGCGATGCCGCCGTATTCGTCCACGAGCACCGCCATGTGGTTGCGGTCGCGCTGCATGTCCGACAGCAGGTCGTCGAGGCGCTTGGAGTCCGGAACGAACACGGCCGGACGCATGACGTCGGCGACCGAGACGCTGTGGCCGCCGTCGTTGGAGTAGTACGTCCGCTTGACCAGGTCCTTGAGGTACACGACGCCGCGGATGTCGTCGACGTTCTCACCGATCACCGGGATGCGGGAGTGTCCGCTGCGGACGGCGAGGGACGTGGCTTGACCGGCCGACTTGGTCTCCTCGATCCACACCATCTCGGGCCGGGGCACCATGATTTCGCGGGCCGTGGTGTCGCCGAAATCGAAGACCGACTGGATCATCCGGCGCTCTTCGTCGGCGACCACACCGCGCGCCTGCGCGAGATCGACGAGTTCGCGCAGTTCGATCTCGTTCGCGAACGGGCCGTTGCGGAATCCCCGGCCCGGGGTGACCGCGTTACCCACGAGAATGAGGATGCGGCTGACGGGTCCGAGCAGGACACCGAGCATCCGCAACGGGACGGTGGCGGCCAGAGCGAGTGGGTACGCGTGCTGTCGCCCGAGCGTGCGGGGGCCGACGCCGATCACGACGTAGTCCACGATCACCATGACGGCAGCGGCAACGACCAACGCCCACGTCCTGTCGAAGACGTCGAGCAGCGCGCCCGCGAGGACGACGGTCGCGGCGATCTCGCACAGGATGCGGAGCAGCACCGAAAGATTCACATAGCGGGGCCGGTCGTCGAGGATTCCGAGCAGGCGCTGCGCGCCGCCTCGGCCGTCCTTGGCGAGTTCTTCGACGCGCGCGTGCGAGACGGTGTTGAGGGCGGAGTCGAGTCCGGCGAACAACCCGCCGAGGATCACGAGTACGACGGCGAGAACGACGAGTGTCAGTGTGCTCACGCGGTCCGACCTCCCCGAACGGACTCGATCCCTACACGTCGATGACGCCGGCTGCCGCCGGGTCTATCGTCCCCCGTCATGATTCGGGAGTGTCGACGAAGCCGGCCTTGCCCAGCAGGCTCCGGTCCCGTTCCGCGAGGCGCGCCTGCTCCTCTGCTCGGCGCAGTTCCTCGTACCACTCGGTGAGGAGCTGGTTCTGCAGTGCGAACATCTCCTTCTCCTCGTCCGGTTCGGCGTGGTCGTATCCGAGGAGATGGAGCATTCCGTGCACGGTGAGCAGCGCGAGTTCGTGCGCGACCGGGTGGCCCGCCTTCTCGGCCTGCTCGGCCGCGAACGGCGGGCACAGCACGATATCGCCGAGCATCGCCGGCCCGGGCTCGGGCGCGTCGGGCCGACCGCCGGGCTCGAGTTCGTCCATGGGGAACGACATCACGTCGGTCGGGCCGGGCAGATCCATCCAGCGAATGTGGAGGTCGGCCATCGTATCGGAATCGACGAGGACCATCGACAGTTCCGCCGCGGGATGGACATCCATCCGGGCGATCACGAAACGGGCTACGTCGAGGAGGTCTTCCTCGGAGACCTCCATCCCTGATTCGTTCGAGATCTCGATGCTCATCGGTGTCGATCCTTCTTCACTACGGCCTTCTGCACGACGGCCTTCTGCACTACGGACTGGACGGGGGGTGGGGCGGCCGTCACCGGCGCGGCACCCGCTGCTGTGATGCGGCGCGGCGCTGGGCACGGTTGCCCTGGCCGGAGCCGTCCTCTCGGGCCGCCTCGAAACGCCCGTAGGCGTCGACGATGTCGGAGACGAGACGGTGGCGCACCACGTCGCTGCTGTCGAGTCGCGCGAAGTGGATGTCGTCGATGCCCTCGAGGATCTCGGTCGCGGCCGCGAGACCGGACCGGGCACCGCCCGGCAGATCGATCTGGGTGACGTCGCCGGTCACGACGATCTTGGCCCCGAATCCGAGCCGGGTGAGGAACATCTTCATCTGCTCGGCGGTGGTGTTCTGCGCCTCGTCGAGAATGATGAACGCGTCGTTGAGCGTGCGTCCTCGCATGTAGGCGAGCGGCGCGACCTCGATCACTCCGGCTTGCATGAGCTTCGGGATGGCCTCGGGGTCCATCATGTCGTGCAGCGCGTCGTGCAGGGGCCGCAGATACGGGTCGATCTTTTCGTGCAGGGTGCCCGGCAGGAATCCGAGGCGCTCCCCGGCTTCCACCGCAGGCCGGGTGAGAATGATGCGGTTGACCTGCTTTGTCTGCAGCGCCTGCACGGCTTTGGCCATGGCCAGGTACGTCTTGCCGGTGCCGGCAGGACCGATCCCGAACACGATGGTGTGGGAGTCGATTGCGTCGACGTAGCGCTTCTGGTTGAGCGTCTTGGGCCTGATCGTCTTACCCCGCCGGGACAGGATGTCGAGGCTCAGGACGTCGGCCGGTGACTCCGACAGCCCCTGGGTGAGCATGCCGACGGTGCGGCGGACGGCATCGGGGCCGAGGGTCTGGCCGCGGCGCACGATCGTCACGAGTTCGCCGAATACGCGTTCGGCGAGGGCGACGTCGGCGGGGCTGCCGCTCAGGGTGACAGTGTTGCCGCGCACATGGATATCCGCGGCCAGGGCACTTTCGAGGGCGATGAGGTTCTCGTCCGTCGCGCCGAGAAGAGGCGCAGCTACGTCCGGCGGAAGGTCCAGGCTGGACCGAACCGGAGTGGGTTCGATGTTCTCAGGGTCGCGGGTGCGGTCTGGTTGACTCACGTGGACGGTACGGCCTGCTTTCCGTTCAGCTCCGGCACGACGGTCGTCGTGTCCGCACCAGTCTAGCGCTGTGCGTTGGCACCCTTCACGGCATTGATTTCCGTGCCGCGCGGGTCACCGCGCCGATCGTCTCTCCCGTGAGCGCTCACCACCCACCGGCGCGCGTCGTCGAGCACGTCCGGCGACCGGTCGACGGGCACTCCTGCCAGCACGAGAACGCCGAGAGCCATGCTCTCGCCGTCGTCGCGGACCAACCCGAAGTTGGCTTGCTCCAGCACGGACATGGTCAGCCCCTCCATCATCCCGACGAGTACCGCCGTGGGCAGGTAGGCGGGAAAGAGGCCGGAGTCACGTCCGCGTTCGACGACGTCGACCGTCCGGGTTCGCACCGGAGCGATGAGTTCGGCGATCCGGTGGTCGCCGACTTCTTTGCGGGCGAACGACAGCAGCATCCGGAAGCGGTCGCCGACCGGCCACGTGCGCAGGGCCCCGACCGCGAGGGCGACCGCGGGATCGTCGGGTTCGGGGTGGTCGAGAGCGTCCGCGAGCGCGGCCGACGCTTCGTCGGAGAGACCGTCGACGAGCGCTTCGCGGTTGGGAAAGTGGGCGTACACCGTCCGGCGCACCACGCCGGCGGCACGCGCGACGTCGTCCATGCTGGCGTCGGGGTCCGCGGCGAAGCACGTCATCGCGGCGTCGAGGATGCGGCCCCGGTTGGCATTCGCTCGCGTCCGCGGCCGTCCGGCCGAATCCTCCACGCTGTTCATCCTCTTTCCCCGGCTCCCACTCGAGCTTCCAGTCTACTTGCACAGCCGTGTACAAATAACTAAGTTGCACACGGCTGTGCAAATAGAGCGTCCCGCGACGCCGACGCAGGAGGAACCATGTCCGCACCCGTTGCCGGGACCGGCCGCACTCTCGGAGCCGAGGCTCCCTATCGCCTGCGGTGGGCGGGTCTCGGAGTGCTGTGCCTGAGCCTGCTCATCGTGGTCATGGCCAACACGGCCCTGATCGTCGCAGCACCGAGCATGCTGCGAGATCTGCACCTCACCAGCGCCGACATGCAGTGGATCATCGACGGGTACACCGTCCCGTACGCCGCGCTCATGCTGCTGTGCGGCGTGCTCGGCGACCGGTTCGGCCGGCGACGCGCCCTGCTCGCCGGCTTGGCGGTCTTCGCCGCAGGTGCCGTGTACGGCAGTCTCGCCGGCTCGGCCTTCGACGTGATCGCCGCGCGGATCGTGATGGGCGTCGGCGCGGCGGTGATCATGCCCGCAACGCTGTCTCTCCTGGTCGCCATGTTCCCCGGCCACGAACGCGCCCGCGCGATCGCCGTGTGGGCCGCGACGTCCGGGCTCGCCATCGCCCTCGGCCCCCTGCTGGCGGGCTGGCTGCTCGAATCGCACGGATGGGGCTCGACGTTCCTCATCAACGTCCCGATCGCCGCCGCCGCAGCGATTGCCGCGGTTGCGCTCGTCCCGGCGTCCAGAGCGGCGGATCTCGAGCGCACCGACTGGGTCGGTGGCGCCCTGTCCATCGTCACGGTGGGCGGTCTCGTCTACGCCATCATCGAGGGCGCCCACGCCGGTCTGCACCCCACGGTGCTGGTCGCGTTCTTCGCTGCATCCATCGCCGCCGCGGTGTTCGTCGCCTGGGAACTCCGGCACCCCCAGCCGCTGCTCGACCTGCGACGGGTCGCCGACCGCGCAGTCGGAGGCGCGAGTATCTCCGTGCTGCTGCTCTTCTTCGCCACGTTCGGTGCGATCTACTTCGTGGCGCAGCAATTCCAGTTCGTCTTCGGATACGGACCACTCGAGACGGGGCTTCGGCTGCTTCCCCTCGCCGTGGCGGTATCGCTGGGCGCCGCGCTGAGCAGCCGGGTGGCTCCCCGCTGCGGAGAACGTGTCGCCGTGGGCGGCGGCCTGCTCCTGGCCGCGGCAGGTGTTCTCGTCCTGGCCGTCTTCGACCCGGCGTCCGGATACGGCCCGTTCCTTGCCTCGCTGCTGTTGCTCGGCGTGGGCATCGGAGTTGCCACGCCGCCGGCCACCGACCTCATCATGGGCGGCTTCCCGGAGTCGGAACTCGGTGCGGCGGGAGGCCTGAACGACACGGCCGTCGAGTTCGGCGGCTCGCTGGGTATCGCGCTGCTCGGATCCGTGCTCGCCGCCTCGTACCACCGCGGCATCTCCGAGTTCCTCGACGGTCTGCCGCTGAGCGAGGTCACGGGCCCGATGGCCGCGCGCGCCGCCGAGGCCGTCGAGGCCGCGGGCGATTCCGTCGGTGGCGCTGCGATTGTCGCGGAGGAACTGGCGAAGAACCCGTTCACGTCGTCGTACACCGAGCCGCTGCTCGAGGCGTCGGGAGCGGCGTTCTCCCATGCGGTCGGGGTGGGCAGCCTGGTCAGCGGTGTCGTCCTCGCGATCGGGGCGGCTCTGGTGATCGCGCTTCTTCCCCGCCGAGCAGAACCGGCCGGACCGGATCAGGCCGTGAGCAGTTCCCGCGACAACGCCCAGGATCGCGAGGTCTTGTCCAGAAACGCGTAATGATCCTCGCCGTCGACGACGTGCAAGGTCACGTCGTCTCCGGCGGCACGGGCAGCCTTCTCGTAGCGAGTCGCAACGGAAACGGGAACCTGGGCGTCCTCGCTTCCGTGCACGACGGCGACCGGCACACCGATCGGAACGCAGTGCATCGGCGACGCCGACCGGTACAGCGCGGGATCCTCGTCGTACTGCATCCCGAAGAGGTCCTCGATGTAGTCGATCCTGCGCCCGCGTTCCCCCGCCGACGCCAGGTCGAGCGCACCTGCCTGCGCGACCACCAGTTGCGGTCGCGGGGTGACGGGCTGGGCCGCGAGCCAGACGGCGAGTTGACCGCCGGCCGAGTGTCCGACGATACGCACGCGGTCCAAGTCGACTGCGACACCCGACTTTTCGGCACACTCCGCGACCAGGGTGGGTATGGCGTGGTACGCGGCAAGGATGTCGGCGGACATCTCCGGCCAGCGGCCGCCCGCCCCGATCCTGCGGTACTCCACGTTCCACGCGACCACCCCGTGGCGGGACAGATCCAGTGCGATCGGGGTACCGAGATTGAGCCCGTACCGACCGCTCCAGTACCCGCCGTGCACGACCATCACCACGGGCACGGGGCCGTTCGCGGCCTCGGGGAGATAGAGATGACCGAACTGTTCGGGGCCGGGACCGTAAGGGATTCGCGTGCGGGACATGGCGAAAACGCTAGTGCAGCGGTTGATCGTGCCAGCGGCCGGTGAGGACCCCGATGGCGCCGAGCGCGACCGCCGCGGCCGTCGAGGTGCGCAGCACAGTCGGGCCGAGCGACACCGCGACCGCACCTGCCTCGACCAGTGCCCGCACTTCCGTGTCGTCGAGTCCGCCTTCCGGACCGACCACCAGGATCACATCGCCGGCATCGCGCAGGGGCAGGTCCGCGAACGGGGTGGTCGCCGACTCGTGGAGAACGGCCACCACACCCCCGCTCGCGACGGTCTCCCGCACCCGCTCGAGCACGTCCGCGGTCCGGTGCAGAGCCGCCACCTGCGGCACGTAAGCACGACGGGACTGTTTCGCAGCCGCCACCGCGACAGCCTGCCACCGGGCAACACCCTTGTCCGCCTTGGCATCCCACCGAGCGACGCAGCGCGCCGATTGCCACGGCACGATCGCGTCGACGCCGGCTTCCGTCGCGAGTTCGACAGCAAGTTCGGAACGGTCCGATTTCGGCAGCGCCTGGACGACGGTCACCGCGGGCCGCGGCGCAGGCACGGTGCGCCGTGCGCGCACAACCGCTTCGAGCCTGTCCTTCGCCGCGGCGGTGACTTCTACCTCGGCGACGCCGCCCCGCCCGTCGGAGAACACGAGTGGCTCCCCGACGGAGATGCGGCGAACCGTCGCGGCATGCCGACCCTCCTTGCCGTCGAGCACGGCGATCTCACCGGGCTCGGGCAACGGATCGAGATAGAACAGGGTGGCGGCCACGGCGGCTAGCGGGCGCTGAACGCGTCGCGCAGGCGGGAGAACAACCCACCGGAGTGCTGCGAACCGTTGGTCACCACTTCGGCGTGGTCACGCTCGTTGTTCCGGCGCAGTTCTTCGAGCAGCTTGGTCTGCTTGCTGTCGAGCCGCGACGGTACGACCACCTCGAGGTGAGCGTGCAGGTCACCGCGTGTGCCGGACCGGAGTTTCGGCATGCCGTGCCCGCGCAGCACCGTGACGGAGCCGGGCTGGGTTCCCGGGGCGACCGCGATCTCGGTGGGCCCGTCGAGAATGGTCTCGAGAGTCACCGACGTGCCGAGTGCCGCGTCGACCATCGGCACACGAACGGTGCAGTGCAGATCGTCGCCGTCGCGCACGAACACCTCGTGCTGCTGCTCGATGACCTCGACGTACAGGTCACCCGCGGGGCCGCCGCCCGGGCCGACCTCGCCCTGCGCCGCGAGGCGGATGCGCATTCCGTTGCCGACGCCCGCCGGCACCTTGACCGTGATCTCGCGACGAGCCCGGACCCGGCCGTCGCCACCGCACTTGCGGCACGGATCTGGGATGGTCTCACCCGCTCCGCGGCAGGTCGGGCACGGGCGCGAGGTCATGACCTGCCCGAGGAAGGACCGTTGCACCGACTGGACCTCGCCGGCGCCACCACACGTCTCGCATCGCACGGGCTTCGAATCGCCGTGGGTGCCGGAACCGGTGCACTCGTCACACAGGATGGCCGTGTCGACCGTGACGCTCTTGGTGACACCGCGCGCGCATTCCTCGAGGGTCAGACGCGTACGCAGCAGGGAGTCGGCGCCGGGCTGCACGCGGCCGCGGGGTCCACGGCTGCCGCCGGCCCCGCCACCGAAGAACGCCTCGAACACGTCGCCCAGGCCACCACCGAAGCCGGCGCCTCCGAAGCCGCCGCCACCGCCGCCACTCGTCTCGAGGGGGTCGCCGCCGAGATCCACGATCCGGCGTTTGTCGGGGTCGGACAGCACCTCGTACGCCGCTGAGATCTCCTGGAACCGCACCTGGGCGGATTCGTCGGGGTTCACGTCGGGGTGATGTTCCCGCGCCAACTTGCGGTACGCCCGTTTGATCTCCTGGTCGGTCGCGCCTTTGGACACGCCGAGCGTCCCGTAGTAATCCCGTGCCACGTTGAGTTCTCGTCCTTACTTCTCTACACAGATGAACAATGTCCGGCGTCGAACCGTGCTCAGCGCTCGCCGAGTACTTCGCCGATATATCTCGCGACGGTCGCGACCGACGCGATGGTTCCCGGATAGTCCATCCGGGTGGGGCCGAGCACCCCGAGCCCGCCGAAGACCGTGCCTGCCGCACCGTATCCGGTGGAGACGACCGAGGCGGTGCGCATCTCCTCGACCTGCGTTTCTTCCCCGATGCGGACGGTCACCCGGCCCGCGTCCTGGCTGGCGGCGAGCAACTTGAGCACCACCACCTGCTCCTCGAGGGCTTCGAGGACCGCGCGCAGCGATCCCGGCACCCCGTGACCGTGACCCTCGAAGTCTGCGGCGTTGCGGGTGAGGTTGACGGTGCCGCCCAGCACGAGGCGTTCCTCGGGATGTTCGACCAGGGTCTCCACGAGAATCGTGGCGCACCGGATGACGGCGTCGCGCAGGTCCTCGGGCGCATCGTCGGCCAGTTCGGTGACGGCGATCGACGCCGCCGCGAGGCGCTTGCCCGCGAGTGCGGCACCGAGCAGATCGCGCAGTCGCGCGAGATCCTCGTCGCCGATGACATCCCCGAGTTCCACGATGCGCTGATCGACCCGGCCGGAGTCGGTGATGAGCACGAGCAGCAACCGCGCCGGCGTGAGTGCGACCACCTCGAGGTGACGCACCGACGACGCCGACAGCGTCGGGTACTGCACGATCGCGACCTGCCGGGTCAGCTGTGCCAGCAGCCGTACGCCGCGTCGCAGCACGTCGTCGAGGTCGACTCCGGATTCGAGGAATTGCAGGATCGCCCGTCGTTCGGCCGCCGACAGCGGTTTGACCTCCGCGATGCGGTCGACGAACTGGCGGTATCCCTTGTCCGTGGGAACCCGGCCCGAACTCGTGTGCGTCTGGGTGATGTACCCCTCCGCCTCCAACGCCGCCATGTCGTTGCGCACCGTCGCGCTGGACACACCGAGATTGTGGCGATCGACAAGCGTCTTCGAGCCGATGGGCTCCTTGGTGGACACGTAATCCGCCACGATCGCGCGCAAGACCTGAAATCGTCGTTCCTCGGTGCTCGACAACCCGCCCACCTCCGTTTCCACATGTGCGTGCTACATGTCCCGTACCGGACCAGTCTAATCGTGTCCGAAATGTGCAGGCACGTGCCACACCGGGCCGGCCGTCCGCCCGCAGCACAGTGCCTACCGCCGTGAGGGCCGGGCGGGGGTCACCCGTACTGTGTGCGCATGATTTTCAAGGGCGTCCGGGACGGGAAGCCGTACCCCGATCACGGGTTGTCGCTGCGTGACTGGTCGCGAATCCCACCGCGGCAGGTGCGTCTCGATGAAATCGTCACCACGACCAAGGTTCTCGAACTCGACCGGTTGCTGTCCGAGGACTCGACCTTCTACGGCGACCTGTTCCCGCACGCGGTGCAGTGGCAGGGCGTGTTGTATCTCGAGGACGGGTTGCACCGCGCGGTGCGGTCTGCGCTGCGCAACCGCCCGGTGCTGCACGCCCGCGTCTTCGACTACGACGCGCTCGCACCCGCACCGGACGCGCCGGCCGAACTCCCGCCGTCGGAGCCGTTCCCCGCGCCGGGTGAGGCGGTGGGTTCCGAGCCGGACTCGCCACCGAACTCGCCGGGGGTCGGGCGCCACCGGAGCGATGACACCGGCGACGAATAGCGCCGCGCTCGGCGCCGGGCGGGATCAGCCCTCGGCGCCGAGGAGGATCGTCCGGACCACCGCGTCGGCAAGAAGCCGCCCGCGGTCGGTGAGGACGAGATGTTCGTCGGAGATCTCCGCGAGGCCGGCGGCGACCACCGAGGCGGCGGCGACCCGCTCCCCGGCGTCGAGGACACCGAGCGGCAACCCGGTCCTCAACCGGACCGCGAGCATCACGACTTCGGTGTGCACGTCCTCGGCGCTCAGGCGCTCGCTTCCGCCGACCGGCAGACGTCCGTCCGCGAGGATGCCTGCGTACCGCGCGGGATGCTTGACGTTCCACCACCGGGTTCCGCCGACGTGACTGTGCGCGCCGGGACCCGCTCCCCACCAGTCGCCGCCGTCCCAGTAGCCGAGGTTGTGGGCACAGCGCGCCGAAGGGTCTTGCGCGGCAGCCCAGTTCGATACCTCGTACCAGGTCATGCCTGCATCCCGGAGACGTGCGTCGATCCGCTCGTACCGTGTGGCGAGCACGTCGTCGTCGGGGGCGGGAAGCTCTCCCCGGCGCACCCGCCGGGCGAGCGCGGTGCCGTCCTCGACGATGAGCGCGTACGCGGACACATGATCGACGCCGGCGTCGAGCACCGCGTCGAGAGATGCCTCGAGGTCCGAGTCACGCTCCCCCGGTGTGCCGTAGATGATGTCGAGATTCACGTGGTCGAAGCCCGCTGCGCGGGCCTCCCGCGCCGCCGCGACCGGGCGGCCCGGAGTGTGGGTGCGGTCGAGTACGGCCAGCACGTGCGGCGCGGCGGACTGCATGCCCAGCGAGACCCGGGTGTATCCCGCTGCGCGGATGCGGTCGAAGAATTCGGGCGAGGTCGACTCCGGATTCGATTCGGTGGTCACTTCCGCACCGGGAGCGAGACCGAACGACTCCCGGACGGCGCCGAGCACGTCGGCCAGCCCGTCCGCCCCGAGGAGCGACGGTGTGCCACCCCCGACGAACACCGTCTGCGCGGCCGGCGCGCCCCGGCCGGTGCCGCCGAGCATCTCCGCGCCGGCGGCGAGTTCCCTGCGCAGGCCCTCGAGCCACGATGCCGGCGAGGCAGCGCTGCCGAGTTCACCCGCCGTGTAGGTGTTGAAGTCGCAGTAGCCGCAGCGCGTCGCGCAGAAGGGGACGTGGACGTACACCCCGAACGGCCGGGTGCCCACTCCCTCGAGGGCGTGCTCGGACAGCGCGAAGCCGTCCTCGGCATCGGCGACACCTGATTTTCCCGCGGTGCGTTCACCGATTTCCGTCGTACTCACACCCCCAGTGTCCCAGACACGCGCGGGCCCGCGACCACGGCCGGGGCGCCTACCTCGACATTTCCCCCGAATTCGGTGGAAATAGCCGCCGAGTTTCGGAATCGCGCCGATGACATGGCACAATTGGCGACATGACCGGACCCGGAGTGCGACTCGTGGCTCGCCGCCACGTCGACCTCAAGCGCGTCTGTGCGTCATGCTGTCTGCCTTGCGCCGCCTGTTTCTGCGCCGACTGTCTGTAGTCGGCACCACCCGGCAATCCCCAGATCCCGCCGGGTCGAGGCGTGCTCGCAACGAGGTACAGCTCCCTCCTGCGCACTCGGCCCGTCAACGCACACTCCAGGAGACCCCGCATGACGTCGTCCACCGACGCCACTCCCACCGACGGTTCGGCAGCCCCAACCCGGCGTGCGGGGCGGCCCACCAAGACTCGCGCCGAAGGCCAGTGGGCTCTCGGCTACCGCGAGCCGCTCAACGCCAACGAGCAGACGAAGAAGGACGACAACCCTCTCAACGTCCGCCGGCGGATCGAAGAGATCTACGCGCACCAGGGCTTCGACAGCATCGACAAGTCCGACCTACGCGGCCGCTTCCGCTGGTGGGGCCTCTACACGCAGCGCGAACAGGGCTACGACGGTACGTACACCGGTGACGAGAACCTCGACCTGCTCGAGGCCAAGTACTTCATGATGCGGGTGCGATGCGACGGAGGCGCGCTCAGCGCCGCGCAACTGCGCACCGTCGGCGAACTCTCCACCGAGTTCGCCCGCGACACCGCCGACCTGTCCGACCGCGAGAACGTGCAGTACCACTGGATCGAGGTCGAGAACGTTCCCGAGATCTGGCGCCGTCTCGAAGCGGTCGGATTGCAGACCACCGAGGCGTGCGGCGACTGCCCCCGCGTCGTGCTCGGGTCGCCCCTCGCCGGAGAGTCCCTCGACGAGGTCATCGACGGCACCCCGGCCATCGACGAGATCGTCCGCCGCTACATCGGCGACCCGAAATACTCCAACCTGCCGCGCAAGTTCAAGACCGCGATCTCCGGTCAGCAGGACGTCGTGCACGAGATCAACGATGTCGCGTTCGTCGGCGTCGAACATCCCGAGCACGGGCCCGGGTTCGATCTGTGGGTGGGCGGTGGCCTGTCCACCAACCCGATGCTCGCCCAGCGCGTCGGCGCCTGGATCCCGCGCGACGAGGTTCCGGACGTGTGGGAAGCGGTCGTCTCCGTCTTCCGCGACTACGGCTACCGCCGCCTGCGGGCGAAGGCGCGCCTGAAGTTCCTCATCAAGGACTGGGGCATCGAGAAGTTCCGCGAGGTGCTCGAACAGGAGTACCTGAAGCGTCCGCTGATCGACGGTCCCGCGCCCGAGAAACCGGCCCGGCCGATCGACCACATCGGCGTGCAGAAGATTCGCAACGGCCTCAACGCCGTCGGCTTCTCCCCGATCGCGGGACGGGTGTCGGGCACGGTCCTGACGAAGGTCGCGGACGCCGCCGAACGAATCGGTTCCGACCGTATCCGGTTCACCCCGTACCAGAAACTGGTGATCCTCGACGTCGCCGACGACAAGGTCGAGGAGCTGATCAGCGAACTCGAGCCGCTCGGGCTGCGTGCCCGGCCGTCGCACTGGCGGCGCAACCTGCTGGCGTGCAGCGGAATCGAATTCTGCAAGTTGTCGTTCGTCGAGACCCGCAAGCGCTCGCAGGCACTCGCGCCCGAGCTCGAGCAGCGACTCGCCGACATCAACGCAGACCTCGATGTGCCGATCACGATCAACATCAACGGATGCCCGAACTCCTGTGGCCGGTCGCAGATCGCGGACATCGGATTCAAAGGCCAGCTCGTCGACGACGGCGACGGGCAACAGGTGGAAGGCTTCCAGGTCCATCTCGGCGGCAGCCTCGGCCTGGACTCCGCATTCGGCCGGAAGTTGCGGCAGCACAAGGTCACCAGCGAAGAGCTCGGTGATTACATCGAGCGCGTCGTGCGCAATTTCATGAAGCACCGCACCGAGGGCGAACGTTTCGCGCAGTGGGCCGTACGCGCGGAAGAAGCCGACCTGCGATGACCGAGACAACCGACGAGCGGACGGGGCAGATGACGATCGACACCGCGACAGCCGACGAGCTGCGAGCGATAGCCGCGCGAGGTGCGGAAGAACTGGAAGGCGCGTCCACTCAGGAACTTCTGCGGTGGACCGACGAGACATTCGGGGCGCCCGTCGAAGGCGCACGCAGCGGATACATCGTCGCCTCCAACATGCAGGACGGCGTCCTGGTCCATCTCGCGGCGCAGCAGCGCCCCGGCGTGGACGTGCTGTTCCTCGACACCGGCTACCACTTCGCCGAGACCCTCGGGACCCGCGACGCCGTGGAACAGGTGTACGGCGTCAATATCGTGAACGCCCGCGCCGCGGCCACCGTCGCCGAGCAGGACGCACTGCTCGGCAAGGATCTGTTCGCCCGCGATCCCAACGAGTGCTGCCGCCTGCGCAAAGTGGTGCCGCTGACCGAGTCCCTCCGGGGCTATCGCGCATGGGTCACCGGTATCCGCCGGGTGGAGGCGCCCACTCGCGCGAATGCGCCGCTGATCTCCTTCGACGATGCGTTCGGACTCGTGAAGATCAACCCGATTGCCGCGTGGTCCGACGAGGACATGCAGAACTACATCGACGAGCACGGAATTCTGGTCAACCCGCTCGTCGACGAGGGTTACCCGTCCATCGGGTGTGCCCCGTGCACTTCCAAACCACTTCCCGGGGCCGATCCGCGCAGCGGACGCTGGGCCGGCCGAGCCAAGACCGAATGCGGGTTGCACGCCTCATGACACTCACCGATCCGACTCCCACCACTGCCCGCGCCACGCTGGACGGCACCAAGTTCGACACTCTCGACGCGCTCGAGTCCGAAGCGATCCACGTCTTCCGTGAGGTCGCCGGGGAGTTCGAGCGGCCGGTGATCCTGTTCTCCGGCGGCAAGGACTCCACCGTCCTGCTGCACCTGGCGATCAAGGCGTTCTGGCCCGCACCGCTGCCGTTCGCACTGCTGCACGTCGACACCGGGCACAACCTGCCCGAGGTTCTCGACTTCCGCGACCACATCGTCGAGAAGTACAACTTGCGTCTGCACGTCGCGAGCGTCGAGGACTACATCGCCGACGGGCGGCTCACCGAGCGGCCCGACGGTATCCGCAACCCGCTGCAGACCGTCCCGCTGCTCGACGCGATCACCGAGAACCGTTTCGACGCGGTCTTCGGCGGTGGCCGGCGCGACGAGGAACGCTCGCGCGCCAAGGAGCGGATCTTCTCGCTGCGCAACGCATTCGGCCAGTGGGATCCGAAGCGGCAGCGCCCCGAGTTGTGGAACCTCTACAACGGCCGCCACTCCCCCGGAGAGCACGTCCGGGTGTTCCCGCTGAGCAACTTCACCGAACTCGACATCTGGCGCTACATCGCCCGCGAGGACGTCGAACTCGCGAGCATCTACTACGCGCACCAGCGCCCGGTCTACCGGCGCGACGGCATGTGGATGACGCCCGGCGTGTGGGGCGGCCCCGCCGACGGGGAGACCCTCGAAACCCGCTCGGTGCGCTACCGCACCGTCGGCGACGGCTCGACGACCGGCGCGATCCTGTCCGAGGCGGTCACCAACGAAGACATCCTCGACGAGGTCGCCGCGTCGCGGCTGACCGAACGGGGCGCCACCCGGGGCGACGACCGTGTTTCCGAAGCGGCCATGGAAGACCGCAAGCGAGAGGGCTACTTCTGATCATGAGCGACCTCCACGAGCCCGGCCTGCAGAGCGAGACGCAACTGCTGCGCCTCGCCACCGCGGGCAGCGTCGACGACGGTAAGTCCACCCTCGTCGGCCGGCTCCTGTACGACACCAAGTCGGTGCTCGCCGATCAGATCGACGCTGTGACACGAGCTTCGGTCGACAAAGGCCTCGACACCCCGGACCTCTCGCTGCTCGTCGACGGTCTGCGTGCCGAACGCGAACAGGGCATCACCATCGACGTCGCCTACCGGTACTTCGCGACCCCGAAGCGCAGCTTCGTGCTCGCCGACACCCCGGGGCACGTCCAGTACACCCGCAACACCGTCTCCGGCGCCTCGACCGCCCAGCTCGTGGTGTTGCTCGTCGATGCGCGCAAGGGGGTCATCTCTCAGACCCGTAAGCACGCCGCGGTGCTCGCCCTGCTCGGTGTGCCGAAGCTGGTACTCGCGGTCAACAAGATCGACCTCGTCGACGACCCCGCCGAAGTCTTCGACCGGATCAGTGCGGAGTTCAACGAACTGACGGGTTCGCTGGGCTGGTCTCCCGACGACGTGCAGGAGATTCCGGTCTCGGCGCTGCACGGCGACAACATCGCGATCCGGAGCGAGAACACGCCGTACTACGACGGCCCGACGCTGATCGAGCACCTCGAGTCGGTGCCCGTCGACGCCGACGTGCACGGACGGCACGAGGTGGGTCTGCGCTTCGCGGTCCAGTACGTGATCCGGCCCCGTACCGCGGAGTTCCCGGACTACCGCGGGTACGCCGGTCAGATCGCCGCCGGATCGGTCCGGCCCGGCGACGAGATCGTCGTCCTGCCTTCGGGGGTCCGGTCCACGGTGCAGCGCATCGACACCGCCGACGGTGAACTCGACGTCGCACACGCCGGTCGCTCGGTCACTCTCGTTCTCACCGACGACGTCGACATCTCCCGCGGCGACCTGCTCGCCTCGCCCGGGGATGCACCCGAACCGCTCTCGGAGTTCGAGGCCACCGTGTGCTGGCTCGCCGAGAAGCCTCTGCGGCCCGGCGCGCGTCTGCTCCTCAAGCACGGCACTCGCACCACCCAGGCGATCGTCGGCACGCTCGAGGAACGATTCGACGAGCAGACCCTCACCTCGGAAGATCACCCGGAGTCCTTGGAGCTCAACGAGATCGCGCGTATCACGGTGCGTGTCGCGGAGCCGATCGCGGCGGACGACTACAAGGTCAACCGGCGTACCGGCAGTTTCCTGCTGATCGACCCGGCCGGCGGCAACACGCTCGCCGCCGGACTGGTGGGCAACGGTCTCGCGGACATCGAACTCGGAGATCGCGTCCCCGCATGATCCCGCTGATCGCCGTCGCGCACGGCAGCCGCGACCCCCGCTCTGCGCGGGCCGTGGCTGCCGCGCTCGCGGTGCTGCGGACAGAGCACCCCGAATGGGATGTGCGCCTCGCATTCCTCGATCTGAACACGCCGTCGGTGCCGCAGGTTCTCGACGCCGTCGCCGCCGACGGGCACCGCCGCGCGGTCGTCGTACCGTTGCTGCTCGGCAGCGCGTTCCATGCCCGCGTCGACCTGCCCGCGATCCTCGCCGACGCACGCACCCGCAATCCCCTGCTGGAGGTGACGCGTGCCGACATTCTCGGCGACGACGCGCTCCTCGTCGCCGCCGCCCGCGACAGCATCGCGTCGACGGGTGTCGCGCTGGACGACCCGTCCGTCGGGGTCGCGTTCTGCGCCGTCGGCTCGCGCCGAGACGAGGCGAATACCGCCACGGCGCGCGTCGTTCCGCGGGTCACCGACGGCACCACATGGGCGGCCGTCCCGTGCTACGCCACGGCTGCCGAGCCGACTGCCGCCTCGGCGCTGGGACTGCTGGCCCGGTCCGGGTGCCGCACCCTCGTGGTCGCACCCTGGATGCTCGCTCCGGGGCTTTTGTGGGACCGGGCGTGTGCCGCTGCCGTCGAGGCGCATCCCGGCGTACGTATCGCCCCGACCCTCACCACGCATGCCGCCGTCGGGCACGTCGTCGCGGAGCGTTATCTCGCGGCGGTTCGGCGCGCCACCGTTCGCGCCGCCGCCTGACACGGCCGCCCGCTGCCGGGGATCCGGCTACCGAGAGCCCTGCTGCCCAAAACACGGCTGCCCTGAACACGGCTGCCCGACCTCGTTCGATGTCCTCGCGTTCACTTTTGTCCTATACAAGTAGGTGTTCCATCGAACACGAACGACCTCGGGCTCGGATCACTTCAGGGAGCGCACGTGCAGAACGAGTTACGCCGCTACATCGACCGTCTCCGCACCGAGGGATTCTCCGTGCGCGACGATCACGGCGAAGACCCCGACCTGATCGACATCGAGGGCAAAGCCGTCAACACGTGGCGCAAGAACTACCCGTACGACGAGCGTATGGATCGGGCGACCTACGAAGTCGAGAAATACCTGCTGCAGATCGAACTGCTCAAGTTCCAGGCATGGTCGAAGGAGAACGGCTCGAAGCACGTCATCGTCTTCGAGGGCCGTGACGCCGCCGGCAAGGGCGGCACGATCAAACGTTTCCAGGAATACATCAATGTCCGGCACGCCCGGGTGGTCGCGCTGAACAAGCCGTCCGACCGCGAGCAAGGGCAGTGGTACTTCCAGCGCTACGTCAGGCACTTCCCCACCGCGGGAGAACTCGTGATGTTCGACCGCTCCTGGTACAACCGCGCCGGTGTCGAACGGGTCATGGGATTCTGCACCGACGAGGAGTACGAACAGTTCGTCACGCAGGTCCCGATGTTCGAACAATTGGTCGTCGACTCCGGGATCTCGCTGACGAAGTTCTGGTTCTCCGTCACGCGGGACGAGCAGCGCACGCGGTTCGCGATTCGTCAGCTCGACCCGGTGCGGCGCTGGAAGCTCTCCGAAATGGACCTCGAGTCGCTCGAACGCTGGGAGGAGTACACCGCGGCGAAGGAAGAGATGTTCCTGCGTACCGACACCGACCTCACCCCGTGGACCACGATCAAGTCCAACGACAAGAAGCGCGCGCGGATCAACGCGATGCGCTTTTTCCTGAACCAGTTCGATTACGACGACAAGGACACCCAGGTGGTCTTTCCGGCCGATCCGAACATCGTGCAGCGAGGCAAGGACGCCGTCGGCGACTGAGTATCCGTTCCGACGCGATACGGCAGATTCGTTGCTCGACCGTGCGGCCTACCCCAGACTGAAGAAGACAGGGAGCGAGGATCCATGAGCACAGGAACACCGGCCGGGGGAATCGTGGTGGGGATCGACGGGTCCGACAGCGCGATGTACGCGGCCAGGTGGGCCGCCGCGATCGCACGCAAGCTCGGTGAACCGCTCCGGCTCGTCCACGCCCATCCCGGGGGCCCCGGCGACGACGACGAACCCACGCGCGCCGTGCTCGACGACGCCGAGGCCGCGGTCCTCGACACGGAGACGGCACGCCAGGCGACAGGCGAGCGCATCCCCCTGGGTGAGTTGGCGATCGAGAAGATTCCGGTGGGGGGCGGGCCCCCCCCCCAACGCGTTGTCCGACCTGTCGGCGTCGGCGCGGATGATCGTGCTCGGGCACACCACCACCAGCGAACTACAGTCCATGTTCCGCAGGTCCGATGTCGTGTACGTCGCCAACCACGCGGTCTGTCCGGTGGTGTCGTGGCGGAGTGAGAACGGTTTCCAGCCCCCGGACGGACGTCCGATCGTGGTCGGGGTCGACGGCACCGAACTCAGCTCCTCCGCGATCGCGGAGAGCTACATCCTCGCGGCGGCGCTGGAGGCACCGCTCGTCGCCGTGCACACCTGGGTGGAACAGTCCACGATCACGTACGGCGAAGATTCTCGCTTCACGGACTGGACGGATTTCGCGACGTTCGAGAGGGCCGGAATGGTGGAGTCCATGTCCGGCTGGGCTTCCCGATTTCCCGATGTGCAGGTCGAGCACCGGGTCGAGCGCGGCAAGCCCGACATCGTCCTGCTCCAGCACTCGGCCGATGCACAGCTGCTCGTCGTCGGCAGCCACGGCCGCAGCGCGAAGTCGTCCGCGATACTCGGCTCGACCAGCCAGGGACTCATCCACCACAGCTACTGCCCGGTGGCGATCTGCCGCACTAGGTGACGGGGACCGCGTCCAGTTGCGGCGCCCTCGTGGCGCGGGCGTAGACGGTCTCGCCCGCAGCCAACCCGAGGGCGTGCGCGTCTCCGCGGGTGACCTGGGCCGAGAACGGCTCGCCCGTCGCCTCGTTGCGCAACTCCACTCGCACCTCGAAACCGAGGTGCACGACGCGTTCGACGGTGGCGCGGGTGATGCCCAGTGTCTCGGCCGTTCCCTCGTGCTGCGCCAGCGCGAGTTCCGGCTGCCGTCCGAGCCGGATGTCGTGAGGTCGTACGAGTTGGCCGTTGAGCTTGGACACGGTGCCGAGGAACGACATCACGAAGGTGTTGGACGGCCGGTCGTACAACTCTTCCGGGGTTCCGACCTGCTCGATGCGGCCCTGGTTCATCACCGCGATGCGGTCGGCGACGTCGAGCGCTTCTTCCTGGTCGTGAGTCACCAGCACCGTGGTGACGTGAACTTCGTCGTGCAGACGGCGCAACCAGGTCCGCAGGTCGGTGCGGACCTTGGCGTCGAGTGCGCCGAACGGCTCGTCGAGAAGCAGCACACGGGGATCGACCGCGAGTGCTCGCGCCAGGGCCATGCGCTGGCGCTGACCACCCGAGAGTTGCGCGGGGTAGCGGGACTGGAAACCGCCCAGGCCCACGATCTCGAGGAGTTCGTTGACCTTCTTCTCGATCTCCGGCTTGGGCCGCTTGCGGATCTTCAGCCCGAACGCGACGTTCTCCCGCACCGTCATGTGCTTGAACGCGGCGTAGTGCTGGAAGACGAATCCGATATCGCGCTTCTGCGGCGTCACGGTGGTCACGTCCTCGCCCGCGATGTGGACGGTGCCGCCGTCCAGCGACTCGAGACCCGCGATGGACCGCAGCAACGTCGACTTCCCGGACCCGGACGGCCCGAGCAGCGCGGTGAGCGACCCCGACGGGATGTCGAGGCTGACATCGTCGAGTGCCGCGAAGCTGCCGTAATTCTTGCGTGCCCCGGTGACGGTGATCATTCTTCGGTGCTCCTCTTGCGGTCGAGCAGGGTCATCAGCAGCAGGACGATCACCGCGATGGCCATGAGCAGGGTCGCGGCGCTGTAGGCGCCGAAGGTGTTGTGGTCGTCGATGTAGCGGGCATGCACGAGCAGAGTCAAGGTCTGGGAAACACCGGGGAAGCCCGACGAGACCATGATGACGGCACCGAACTCACCGAGCGCGCGGGCAACGGTCAGCACCACTCCGTAGGTCAGTCCCCAGCGGATGGCCGGCAGCGTGATCCGCCAGAACGTCTGCCAGGTATCGGCCCCGAGGGTCGCGGCTGCCTGTTCCTGTTCCTCACCGATCTCGTACAGCACCGGTTCGACCTCGCGGACCACGAACGGCAGGGTCACGAAGATCGTGGCGATCACCATGCCGGGGAGCCCGAAGATCACCTTGAATCCGAGGGATTCGACGGCACCGAACCAGCCGTTGGCACCCCACAGCATGATCAGTGCGACACCGACCACGATCGGCGACACGGCGAACGGCAGGTCGACGACGGCTTGCAGGAGGCGGCGGCCGGGAAACCGGCCACGGACGAGTGCGAGCGCCACGACGATGCCGAACACCACGTTGACGGGTACGACGATCGCGACGATCAGCAGCGAAAGATTCAGGGCGGAGATCGCTGCCGGGGTGCTGATCGACTCGGCGAAGGCGCCGATTCCGTTCTCGAACGTGCGGTACAGGATCACGCCGATGGGCACGAGCAACAGGACGAACAGATACCCGAGCGCGATCGTGCGCAGCGAGATCTTGACGGGAAGCGACACGTTCACCGGTCGTTCTCCTGTCTGCGGAGGCCACGGCTCGCGACCCAGCGGAGCACGAAGAGGGCGACGAAGGCGATGAGCAGCAGCACCACGGACACGGCCGCGGCATTCACGGGCCGGTCGATCTCGATCTGCTGCTGGATGTACTGGGAAGCGACCTGGGTCTGATACGGAATGTTGCCGCCGATGAGCACGATCGATCCGTATTCACCGATGGCACGCGCGAACGCCAGGCCGGTACCACCGAGAATTGCCGGGGCCAGCACCGGCAGGACCACGGTGCGGAAGATCGTGAAGTTGTTCGCCCCGAGCGACGCGGCGGCCTCCTCCACCTCCCGGTCCACCTCGATGAGCACCGGCTGCACGGCCCGGACGACGAACGGCAGGGTGACGAACGCCAGGGCGATCACCAGGCCGGGCTGGGTCGCGTTCAGTTGCAGCCCGATGGGACTCTGCGGCCCGTACAGCGAGAGCAGCACGATGCTCGCGACGATCGTCGGCAGGGCGAACGGCAGGTCGATCAGCGCGTTGACGACCTTCTTACCGGGAAACTCGTCGCGGACGAGGACCCAGGCGACGATCGTGCCCATCACCGCGTTGATCGCGGCGACCACGATCGAGACGCCAACGGTCACGCGCAGGGTTGCGAGGGCAGCGGGAGCGGTGACCGCGTTCCAGAACCCACCGAATCCGTCCGACAGCGAATGGGCGGCAAGCGCAGCGAGGGGCAACAGGACGATCAGGCTCAGCCACAGCGTGGCCACGCCGATCCCGAGAGGTCCGACGGTGCCGGTGATCCGTGCTCTGCGTGTGCGACGACGAGCCGCCGGCGCGGGAGGCGTTGCTCCCGCACCGGCAGTCTGCTCGGAAATGCTCAAGACGACGCTCTACTTCGTGGCGTTGTCGTAGACGATCGCGATCGAGCCGGAACCGTCCGCGAACAGTTCTTCGTTGACCGTGTCCCAGCCGCCGAGATCGGCGACGGTCCACAGCTTCTCCGGCTCCGGGAAGTCCGCGGCGAACTCTGCCGCCACGGCAGGATCGACGGGCCGGAACCCGGCCTCGGCCCACAGGCGCTGGCCTTCGGGGGTGTAGAGGAAGTCGTTGAACGCCTGCGCCTTCTCGGCGTTCGGCGAGTTCTTCAGGACCGCGGCAGGATTCTCGATCTTGAATGTGACAGGCGGAGTGACGTGTTCGACGGGGTCACCGTTGCGCTCGATGAACAAGGCTTCGTTCTCGTAGCTCAGGAGAACGTCGCCGGTCCCCTGCAGGAACGTCTCGGTTGCCTCGCGCCCCGACTTCGGCTGGACCTTGACGTGATCGTTGACCAGGGCGGTGACGTAGTCGATCCCGGCCTGCGGGTCTTCACCACCGTTGCTGAGGGCCGCGTACGGTGCCAGCAGATTCCATTTCGCGGAGCCCGAACTGAACGGATTGGGGGTGATCACCTCGACGTCGGGACGCAGGAGATCGTTCCAGTCCCGGATGTTCTTGGGGTTTCCCTCACGCACCACGATGGTGACGACCGAGCCGAACGGCACACCCCCGTAAGCGTTTTCGTTCCACGCTTCGTCGACGAGCCCGGCCTCGACGAGGCGGGTGACATCGGGCTCGACGGAGAAGTTCACGAAGTCGGCCGCGGCCCCGTCACGCACCTTCCGCGACTGGTCCCCCGACGCTCCGTAGGACTGCTGGAAAGCGACGTCCGTGCCCGCTTCGGTTTCCTCGAAGGCAGCGATGAGCAGGTCGTATCCGACCTTCGGCACGGCGTAGGCGTAGAGGTTGATCGTGCCGGCGGAGCCGTCGCCGCCACCCTCGGCGCCTGCGGTGTCGCTCGACCCGCCGCTGCACGCGGTCAGTGCCGTCACGGTGGCCGCCGCCACTGCGGCAACGAGAACTCTGGTGCGCTTCTTCATGACACAAGCCTCCTGAGGGGCTGTTCGGTGAGGTGATCGAACGGACGACGGCAACGCCACCCGGCACACCACGAACCGGGGTGAGTCAGGGCGACGGAATCATCCGTGAGGGGAGCGCGGCGGACAGGAGCGAGAAGACTCCCCGCCGAAAAGAGGGACCGGGTCGAGAAACAGGGTCAGCGACAACAGTCGATATCGGCAACCGAGGGCATACCTACAGCGATCAACGCCAGTTCATGGCGGATTCGAGGTAGCGCGGTCGCGGTCACTCGGCAGACTCTAGCAGAGGCTGTGGGGCTCCCGAAACCGACGTTTCGGGCGACGAAGCAGGTGTCAGCGGGTCAGTAACCAGGCGATGACGACGAGCAGCAGCAGGGCGATCAGCGCCAGGGTCACACGCGAGCGCGGCATGTCAGCAATCCTCCGGGTCCGGGGCGGGCGATACGGGTTCGCGGCGTCCGACCATCGCGAACGCTCCGGCGATCACGCGGTCGAGCAGCCAGGCGACGCCTCCGCACAGCGGCACCAGTACGACGAGTACGAGTGCCGACTGCGGCACAAAGGACAGTCCCGCGAGCCACAGCTCGAAACCGTCCCACCACGATGCCAGTCGATCCACTCTCCTCACCTTAGTGGCTGCCGGAACTCCTCCGTACGCAGCCCGGCAATGCCGCCCCGGACAGCTCCCTTCGCGGGATCATGGGGGGATGGCTTCGTCACACCGCCTCCGGGTCGCCGCACTGCACGACAGCCCGCATCCGCCGATCGACGATTACGCGTTCCTGTCCGACTGTGAGACGACGTGCCTGATGGCGCGCGACGGATCGGTGGAATGGATGTGTCTGCCGCGCCCGGACTCCCCCAGCGTGTTCGGCGCGGTCCTCGACCGCAGTGCCGGCCGGTTCCGTCTCGCACCGCACAACCGCAGCGTTCCGGCGGCGCGCCGTTATCTGCCCGGCGGGCTCGTCCTCGAGACGACGTGGCAGACCGACACGGGCTGGATGGTGGTGCGCGACGCGCTGGTGATGGGGCCCTGGTACGACGTCGACGAACGCTCCCGCACCCATCGGCGCACCCCGTCGGACTGGCAGGCTGAGCACGTTCTGCTCCGTACCGTTCGCTGCGTCAACGGCACGGTCGAACTGGACATGTCGTGCGAGCCCGCCTTCGACTACCACCGGTGCGGCGCCGAGTGGCGGTACACCGGAAAGGTATACGAGGAAGCGACGGCGATGCGGGCCGGCGCACCCGACGAACAACCCCAGTTGCGGTTGACCACCAACCTCCGGATCGGCATCGAGGGTGGTGAAGCACGCGCCCGCACCCGGCTCGACAAGGGTGACTCGGTGTTCGTCGCACTGTCGTGGTCGGAACTGACGCCGCCGCGGACGTTCGCCGACGCGGTCGCGAAGATGACCAGCACGCAGGACTTCTGGCGGGAATGGATCACCACCGGGCGCTTCCCGGATCATCCCTGGCGTACCTATCTGCAGAGCAGCGCCGTGATCCTCAAGGGTCTGACCTACGCCCCCACCGGCGCACTGCTTGCGGCACCGACCACTTCCCTTCCGGAAACACCTGGCGGAGAACGGAACTGGGACTACCGCTACGCCTGGGTTCGCGACTCGACGTTCGCACTGTGGGGCCTGCACACACTCGGGCTGGACCGCGAAGCCGACGACTTCTTCTCGTTCATCCTCGACGTCTCGCAGAACGCCGACGGGAGCGACCGCACATTGCAGGTGATGTACGGGGTGGGCGGCGAGAGCTCACTTCCCGAGTCGACACTCGACCACCTCAGCGGATACGACGGCGCCAAGCCGGTCAGGATCGGAAACGACGCGTATCAGCAACGCCAGCACGATATCTGGGGAACTCTTCTCGACTCCGTGTACCTGCACGTGCGTTCTCGGCGGCAGATCCCCGAATCGCTGTGGCCGATCTTGCGTCAGCAGGTCGAGGAAGCTGCCGCTCATTGGCGCGAACCGGACCGGGGCATATGGGAAGTGCGCGGCGACCCCCAGCATTTCACGTCGTCGAAGGTGATGTGCTGGGTAGCTCTCGATCGCGGCGCGAAGCTTGCCGACCTGCACGGCCGGGACAGCCACGCGCGGCGGTGGGCGGCGACCGCCGACGAGATCAAGGCGGACATTCTCGAGCACGGCGTCGACGAAAGAGGCGTGTTCACACAGCGATACGGAGACCCGTCACTCGACGCCTCTACCCTGCTGATCCCGTTGCTGCGCTTCCTTCCCGCCGACGACCCCCGGGTGCGCGCGACGGTACTGGCCGTGGCCGACGAGCTGACCGAAGACGGACTGGTGCTGCGCTATCGCGTCGAGACCACCGACGACGGACTCTCGGGCAAAGAGGGAACCTTCACGATCTGCTCGTTCTGGCTGGTGTCGGCACTCGTAGAGATCGGGGAAGTCGAACGTGCCGCAGCGCTCTGCCATCGCCTGCTCGAGTTCGCAAGTCCGTTGAAGTTGTACGCGGAGGAGATCGATCCCGAATCCGGCCGGCATCTCGGCAACTTCCCGCAGGCGTTCACGCACCTGGCGCAGATCAACGCGGTGGTGCACGTCATCCGCGCCGAGAGCAGAGTCCACACGGGGGAATTCCGCCCGGGACACCCGATCACCTGACCGGTGTCGTTCCCGCCGCCCCGCGTCAGCGGAAACGGGCCAGAAGCGCTTCCGCTGACGCCGCGATCTCGCGGATGACCTGTCCCGCGGGTCGCTCCTCCCGCACCGAGCCGACAGCCTCCCCCGCGTAGACCACACCGATATCGGGATCGTCGCCGGTGTACGCCTCGGCGAGGCCGTCCTCGTCGGCGACTGTGCCGTGGAAGCGGGCGGTGAACGCATTCGTCAGCGCGCGCCCACCCCACCGTGACGGCCACGGTTGATGCCGGGCCTTGTCGAAGATGTCGGTGTAGACGGTATCCGCGCTCCCGGCGTCGACGACCTTCGTGCGCGCGTACTCGGGGCCGACCGTTTCCGGGCTCGCCAGCAGCGCGGTCCCGACGAACGCGCCCTGCGCCCCGGCTGCCAGAACCGCGGCGAGTCCCCGTCCGGTGGCGATTCCGCCCGCGGCGAGCACCGGCAGCGACGTGGACTCGAGAACCTCCTGGAGCAGCGGCAGAGTGCCGACCCTGCCCGTGTGCCCGCCGGCCTCGTGTCCCTGGGCGACAACGGCGTCCACGCCCGCCGCCTCGACGACCCGGAGATCGTCGAGCGTGTTGATCTGCGAGAGGACCAGCGCACCGGCCTCGCGGACCCGGTCGACGTACGGGGCCGGATCGCCGAACGACAACGCGACCACCTGTGGGCGGTGCGCCAGTACAGCAGCGAGCAGCGAATCGTCGTCGGCCAGCGACCACGTCATCAACCCGAACCCGACCGGCCCGTCCCCGATGTCGCGGGCGACGCGCACTTCGGCGTCGAGCCACTCGGGGGTGTTGTACCGGGCCGCTCCGATGAGTCCGAGGCCGCCGGCTTTGGTCACCTCTCCCGCCAGCACACCCCCGGCGCGCCCGCCCATCGGCGCCCCCACGAGCGGGACGGAGATTCCGAGTGTCCGGGTCAGCCAGGTGTCGAGCACTGGTTCTCCTTCGTGGGGCCGCGCGAGAACTACTCCGGGAACTACTTCTTGGGCTTGTCGGACGCGGCGTCGGACGAGAGCGCCGCGACGAATGCCTCCTGCGGCACCTCGACACGACCGATCGTCTTCATGCGCTTCTTGCCTTCCTTCTGCTTCTCGAGCAGCTTGCGCTTACGGCTGATGTCACCGCCGTAGCACTTCGCGAGCACGTCCTTACGGATGGCCCGAATATTCTCGCGCGCAATGATTTTCGATCCGATCGCCGCCTGGATCGGCACCTCGAACTGCTGACGCGGAATCAGCTCACGCAGCTTGGTGGTCATCTTGTTGCCGTACGCGGCCGCGGCGTCCTTGTGCACGATCGCACTGAAGGCATCGACGGCTTCGCCCTGCAACAAGATGTCCACTTTCACCAACGCCGACTCCTGCTCGCCGGACTCCTCGTAATCGAGGCTGGCGTAGCCGCGGGTGCGCGACTTCAGGGAATCGAAGAAGTCGAAGATGATCTCCGCCATCGGCAGCGTGTACCGCAACTCGACGCGGGTCTCGGAGAGGTAGTCCATGCCACCGAGCTCGCCGCGGCGGGACTGGCACAACTCCATGATCGAGCCGATGAATTCGCTGGGCGAGATGATCGTGCACTTGACGATCGGCTCGTAGATCGCCCTGGCCTTGCCCTCGGGCCAGTACGACGGGTTGGTGACGATGGTTTCCTGACCGCCCTCGAGCACCACGCGGTAGACGACGTTCGGCGCGGTGGAGATGAGATCGAGGCCGAACTCGCGCTCGAGACGTTCTCTCGTGATCTCCATGTGCAGCAGACCGAGGAAGCCACACCGGAAACCGAACCCGAGCGCGACCGACGTCTCGGGCTCGTAGGTCAGCGCTGCGTCGTTGAGTTGCAGCTTGTCGAGCGCATCGCGCAGGTCCGGGTAGTCCGAGCCGTCGACGGGGTAGAGACCCGAGTACACCATGGGCCGCGGCTCGCGGTATCCCGTGAGCGGTTCGGTGGCGCCGTTGCGCGCGAGCGTCACCGTGTCGCCGACCTTCGACTGACGCACGTCCTTCACGCCGGTGATGAGGTACCCGACCTCGCCGACGCCGAGGCCCTGGGTGGGCTTGGGCTCGGGCGAGACGATGCCGACCTCGAGCAGTTCGTGCGTGCTGCCGGTGGACATCATCTTGACCTTCTCGCGCGGCACGATCCTGCCGTCCACCACGCGCACGTACGTGACGACACCACGATAGGTGTCGTACACGGAGTCGAAGATCATGGCGCGCGCCGGCGCGTCGGCATCACCGACGGGAGGCGGCACCTTCCGGATCACCTCGTCGATCAGAGCCGGGACGCCTTCGCCCGTCTTGCCCGACACGCGGAGAACGTCCGACGGCTCGCATCCGATGATGTTCGCGATCTCGGCGGCGTAGCGATCGGGATCCGCGGCGGGCAGATCGATCTTGTTGAGGACCGGAATGATCGTCAGGTCCTTGTCGAGCGCGAGGTACAGGTTCGCGAGCGTCTGCGCTTCGATGCCCTGCGCCGCGTCGACCAGCAGCACCGCACCCTCACAGGCCTCGAGTGCTCGCGACACCTCGTAGGTGAAGTCGACGTGGCCGGGCGTGTCGATCAGGTGCATCACGTACTCTTCGCCGTCGTACTTCCACGGAAGCCGGACGTTCTGCGCCTTGATCGTGATGCCACGTTCGCGCTCGATGTCCATGCGGTCGAGGTACTGCGCGCGCATCTGCCTTTCCTCGACGACGCCGGTGAGCTGCAGCATCCGGTCCGCGAGCGTCGACTTGCCGTGGTCGATGTGCGCGATGATGCAGAAGTTCCGAATCTTCCCGGGGTCCGTGAAGGTGGTGTCGGCGAAGGTGCTGATGTCGTGCTCCTGACTCGGGATGGCAACGGTCGTGCAGACCGCGGTCACACCAGCAGAATATCCAAGCCTGCGCGTGCTCGGGACCCCGGCCGGGGCTCGGCTCACCGAGCCCGGTGCTCACCGGCTCGCTAAGCTCGGTCCTCGTGGCTGGCACATGGAAGAAACTAGGCATGCAACTGGGCCGCCTCGCGGCCCAGCAGGGCCCGAAACTGTACAAGCAACTGCAGCAATCCGGAGCGCTGGACAAGGCTCGGACCGCTATCGGTAACGCGGCCGCCGGAACGGCCGCGGGCGGCACGGCCGCGGCTACCCGCGGTCCGGTACCGGGACGGCCGGTGGCGTCGCACAGCGCTCCCACGGCGCAGCGCGCCCGGCGAGTCGCGTACTCCCCGGATCTGGACGGCCGTGCCGATCCCGGTGAGATCGTCTGGACCTGGGTTGCCTACGAGGAGGACGCGAGCCAGGGCAAGGACCGGCCGGTCCTCGTCGTGGGCCGCGACGGCCACACGCTGCTGGGCCTGATGCTGTCGTCGAACAGCGACCGCGACGGACATCCGGACTGGGTCGGGATCGGTAAGGGACGCTGGGACCCGGAGGGCCGGCCGAGCTGGATCCGGCTCGATCGCGTGATCGACGTGCCCGAGGACGGCATCCGCCGAGAGGGCGCGATCCTCGAGCGGTCGCGGTTCGAGCAGGTCGCGAGCCGGCTCCGGTCCGACTACAGCTGGCAGTAACCGCCCACAACCGGCGATACCGGCACGCCACCAGGGCCCCCCCCGCGCCCCCCCCCCCCC
>NZ_JAXION010000039.1:0-34964 GCF_049311045.1 Rhodococcus sp. 7Tela_A2
GTACTGCACTCGACAGGGTGTGGGAGAGTAGGACACCGCCGAACACCCGTTTGCTGGAGGCCCCCAACTGTGTTGGGGGCCTTCAGTGTTTGGTATGCAGTTTTTTCTGTATGCAGTGTTTTGCAAGCCGGCTCAGCCGGAAGGTGTTGTAGAGGGGGCCACGAAATGTGGCCCCCTCGACTGCTTTCAGGCGGGATTAGGCCTTGGGCTTCGGCCGCGCGACCGGGCGGGGCAACGCGCGCGTGAGGCGCGGCGCCCATCCGTGCGACGGCCATCGCTTGAGCCCCAAGCGATCCGGACTGAGGCGTGTATCGACGAACTTGGGCTCGAGGTCCGGATCGGATTCACCGAAGAAGCGGTAGAGAACGGTGCCGCCGTTCTCCTCACTGCGCCCCGCGGCTTCCCACCGCGTCGCCCGGTACACCGCGCGAACGATGTTGTCGGCCACCACGATGATCGGCAAGCCGTCGATGCCGCGCGCTGCCGTACCGGCCGGCCACGGCTTCGATGCCAGGGCGCGAACCTGCGCCGCGTCGGCGTTCTTTGCCTCGTTGATGCGGAGGACGACGCACGGTGTCGGTAATTCCGGTGCGGGGGTCGCCGAATACTGGCGCACAATTTCGGAGATCGGGATCGCGGTGCGGTCCGCTTCCGAAACATCCGTCGTACCCGCGAGATTGGTGAGAATGCACTCACCCCTGTGCGGCTCGATCAACCCGAGCGCAGCGATCACCGCCTGCGCGGTGACGTCGGCCGTGTGGTCGGCGTCGGACTTCGGGGCGAGACGGTCGGCCACCACGTAGTGGTCCACGGAATAACCCGAGTCGTAGACGGCCTTGATACGGCGGATTGCAGCCTCGGTTTCGGGGGTTGCCGGTGGCGCCTTCTCCCCGGCTTCGGTGAGTTTGTGGGTTTCTCCGAGGGCTGACCAGACCAGGGTGAAGATCCGATTTCCACGTCCGGTTCCGATGTAGACGATGCTGCGATCGCGAGGATCGAGCAGGGCGTAGACATACGCACCGAGCTGGTCGATCACAGGCTGCGGCATCGGCTGGGGAGTCGGGGTGCGGTCGTCTACCTGAGCGACGATCGCGCGCAGCACGGTGAGGCGGAGCGACACGGGCACCCTGCCGGCGGAACCGCCGAACAGTTCGCGGTTGGCCGCATCAACGGTGCCGAAGGTGCGCCCGGCGTGCTTGCTGAGTGCGCCGAGAGCCAGAGTGAACTCTTCGAGCCTCTGGCGGGGATCGTCTGCGGTGTCGGGCAGCTCATTGCTGGTCAGAAACATCTGGATCTCGGGAGATTCCAGCAAAGTTTGGGCAATGTTCAGAGGAACTGTCCACACGGTACGCATGGTGCGACTCTAGGCCAATACCGATGGCCGAGTGCCCCTCCGCGCACAGTCCACAACAGTCGATGCTGCCGGTCTACGCGCCACCGGCGGCGCCGAGGCGACGTTCGATTCCCCAGGACCCCTATCGGCGTCCGGATTGCCCGAACTTGTCGTGCGCGCGGAAAAGGGGCGCGCCGTCGACGCGAGGATTTGCGCCGGTCGAGGAGATTCGCACGGGCGCGGGCACCCTCTGCGGTGCCCAATAACGGCACCGCTGCCTCCCCGCCGACCGTCGTCGCTTAACGTATAGCTCGTGAGCATCCCAGCCTCTGATGCCGCGGGTTCTGCGGCGAGTACAGCGTCGGCATGGCCCGCGCTTCTCACCTGGCGAGCGCTGGACGCGCCCCGAATGGAATCTGTGCGCGTGCAGCTCAACGGCCGCCGGATCAAAGCGTCCGGTCGCATCGTGGGTGGCGCGTGCGACGACCACCCCGCATTCAGCGCGTCCTACGACCTGGTGACCGACGAAAACGGCGTCACGCGCCGGTTGTCCGTGCGGACCACCGTCGCGGCGGGTGAGCGACACATGTCGATCAGCCGTTCCGAAGAGGGCATCTGGATGGTCGACAACGGCACCCAGCACCAACGTTCCACGTTCGGTGGGGCGCTGGACGTCGATGTCATCCTGAGCCCGTTCTTCAATGCGTTGCCGATCCGGCGATACGGACTGCAGTCCGGCTCCGCGGACCTCGAGGTCCCGGTGGTGTACGTGAACCTCGTCGATCTGGGCGTGCAGGAAGCAGCCGTGATGTACAGCAGCGCGTCCGACGGCATCCATGTGCTGTCGCCGGTGTCGACATCGTCGGTGACCGTCGACGCGGACGGATTCGTCCTGGAGTACCGCGGGCTGGCCGAGCGGATCTAGCCGTCGGCTGTTTCCACCGCGAGAGCGACCGCAAGCGCGGTGGACTCGGCGGGGTGGCTCCCGTGTCCGCCGGTTCCCGCGGTGAGTCCGACGACCTGCAAGCCCATCGGTCTCGTGCCGCCGCCCGGTGCGGGTACCGACAACGCGGGTACGCCGAGGACACTGAAGGGAATGCAGTGCTCGAGCAGCGGCCTCCGCAGGGCCAGCGGATCGCTGTCCTGGGGTGCCGAACGGATGCCGGTCGTCGCGGTGATCAGCGCGTCGAGCCCTTCCGATGTCCGCAGGCGATCCACGACGTCGCGGCGCAGGCGTGAGACCGTCCGTACCGCGCGCACGTACTCGTAGGCGGGCCGGTCCCGCTGCGCTGCCAGTAGCGCCGCCGTGGCGGGCTGGTAGCGCTCAGGGGTCGACTCGAACCACTCGCGGTGGGTGTCGTAGGCCTCCGAGCCGGTGACGACGGGATACACCTCGAGAAGTTCCTCAGTTTCCGGCAGCGTCACCTCGACCACCTCCGCACCGAGGTCGGCCAGTGTGCGGCACGCGGCGTCGACTGCTGCCTCGAAGTCCGGGTCGGGGAAGTCCCAGATGCTGCCGCGGAGACGACCGATGCGGAGCCCGGACACCGGGGTCCGCAGGTGCGCGATGCCCGGGATCGCACCCCACGCGAGCGCGACGTCCAGCGTGTCCGCGGCGAGCAGACCCACGTGATCGAACGTCGTCGACAACGGGAATGCCCCGTCGACGGGTAGTGCTCCGTGACCCGGCTTGAAACCGGCGATTCCGCACAAGGCGGCCGGGGTGCGCACACTGCATCCGGTGTCGGTGCCGAGGGCAACGGGGACGATCCCGCGCGCCACCAGAACCGCCGACCCCGACGACGAGCCGCCACTGATGAGCCCGGGTTCGTGCGGATGCGCAGCGGGCCCGGAAGCATTGACGAGACCCGTCGGACCGTAGGCGAATTCGTGAAGGTGGGTCTTCGCGACGATGATCGCGCCCGCCTCCCGCAACTTACGAATGATGCGGGCATCGGTCGTCGCGGGCGGCGCATCGTCGAGCACGGCGCTGCCGCAGCGGGTGGGCATGCCGGCGACGTCGATGTTGTCCTTGACCGCAACTGCGACGCCGTGCAGCGGGCCTATCCAGTTTCCGGCCGCGATCTCCGAGTCGGCGCGTGCCGCAGCCTCGAGGGCAACCGCGTCGTCACGGGCCGCGACGATGTTGTGCCACGGCGTGCCGTCGAGCGCGTCGAGGTCGGCCAGTACCTGTCGTACGTGTTCGGTCGGCGTCAGCTTGCCGGTCGTGAGCGCGGAGGCGACGTCGCGCAGGGTCATCGGGTCCATACCTCTCCGCGACGCCCGGCCTCGCGGAGCACGGTCAGCCAGTCACCCTCCCCGGGGACGACGCCGGTGACAGAGACGCGCTTCTGTTGGTCGTACCGGGCGCGGGCGTCGAATCCGGCCCGGGTGAGGTCGGTGGTGCTGCCGTCGGCAAGCTGTTCCCGCGCGGCCGACAGCACCTCGAGGGTCTCGTCGAGTGCCACGAGCAACGCTGAGGCGTTGGCCTCGCACATCGCGTCGACGAGTGCCGGAGCGGTCGCTGCCACGCGGGTTCCGTCGCGGAACGAGCCCGCAGCCAATCCGAGGGCCAGATCGCCACCGGCGGCCCCCGCCAGCGCGAGGGCTTCGGCCAGCACATGCGGCAGGTGCGAGATCCGGGCGACCGCCGCATCGTGTTCGGCGGACTCGGCCGGCACGACGACCGAGCCACAGTCGAGTGCGAGGTCCGCGACGGCCTGCCACACCTCGGGGTCGGTGCCGTCGTCGACCGTCACGACCCACACGGCGTCACGGAACAGCTCGACGGTGCTCGCGGCCCAGCCCGACTCGGCGGTGCCGGCCATCGGGTGACCGCCGACGAAACGCCGGGACAGGCCGTGTGCGGCGACGGCGGCCGCCACTTCCGACTTGACGCTGACGACATCGGTGAGCGCGACATCCGGTGCGTGTTCGGCGATCGCCTCGAGGATGCTCCCGACCGCCGGCATCGGGACCGCGATCACCACGATCGCATTCGCATCGGCGGCGCGTTGGAGCGTCGCAGTCAAGTCCGTGCTCGCGTCGAAACCCAGATCGCGGGCCGAGTGCACGACTTCCGGCGAGCGGTTGTACCCCCATGCTTGGCGGCCGGTCGCTGCCGCTGCGCGGAGAAGCGATCCACCGATCAGGCCGAGGCCGAGGACACATACGGGCGGGGCGAACGTAGCGGTAGGCACCGCTCCAGGTTGGCATATTCGGGCGCGGGCTTCATTCGCGGGACGAGGCAGACTACCGTTGCGCGCATGGCTGCACAACGCGTAGGGAACAAGAGCCCTTCGGTGAGTTCGATCGAGGACCTCGACGGTTTTGCCGTCGCCGTGACGCGTGAAGACGGACTCTGGAAGTGCCGCGCACTCTCGGATGCGGCATTGACGAGCCTGGACACGGCCGTGACGGAGTTGCGGGAGCTCCGCAGCTCCGGCGCCGTGTTCGGTTTGCTGAACGTCGATGACGAGTTCTTCGTCATCATCCGGCCCGCACCGTCCGGAACGCGGATCCTGCTGTCCGACGCCACGATGGCGATCGACTACGACATTGCGGCCGATATTCTCGACGCACTCAATGTCGACATCCCGGACATCGATCCGGACGAGCTGGACGACGTGGAGCCGTGGGAAGAAGGTGACCTGGGGATTCTCAAGGACATGGGTCTACCGGAACCCGTGCTGTCCGTGATCCTCTCCGAGACGGATCTCTATCCCGACGAACAACTCGAGGAGGTCGCACAGCGCCTCGGGTTCGACGATGTGTGGGCCGCTGCGCTGGACAAACTGCGTTAGATGGGGCTGCGCGACGACGAGAAACTGATTCGGGTCGCGCTGGACGCTGCGACCGCTGCGCCTGCCGGGGACGTTCCGGTGGGCGCGGTCGTGTTCGCGGCCGACGGCACCGAGCTGGCCCGGGCCGCGAACTCGCGTGAGGCCACAGGGGACCCCACCGCGCACGCGGAGATCCTTGCGCTGCGGGCGGCGGCGCGCGTGCACGGAGACGGCTGGCGTCTCGAGGGCGCAACCCTCGCGGTCACCCTCGAGCCCTGCACGATGTGCGCCGGTGCGGCTGTCCTGGCGCGCGTCGAGCGGATCGTCTTCGGCGCATGGGAGCCCAAGACGGGCGCCGTCGGGTCGCTGTGGGACGTCGTGCGGGATCGTCGCCTCACCCATCGCCCGCAGGCGCGCGGCGGGGTGCTCGAGGACGAGTGTGCGGCGGTTCTGGAGGAGTTCTTCCACGGCCGGCGCGACCCTCGTCCGGGACTCTGACCTGCCGATTTCAGTCCAGGCGCACCATCCGGTAGAGTCTTTTAGCGGTGGCGTGTCCGAGCGGCCTAAGGAGCACGCCTCGAAAGCGTGTGACGGGTAACCCCCGTCCGAGGGTTCAAATCCCTCCGCCACCGCCATAAAGTCCCTCACCTGTTCACACAGGTGAGGGACTTTTTTGTCTGGGTGGATCCGGAGTGGGTTCAGTCTCCTTCGAACCGGGCCCGAACCTCCCGCATCTTTGCCTGGAGTTCGTCGGGATCGATCACCCCGCGGTCGAGCAGTGTATGTGCGGTCGCGATCGCGGACCTGGTATGGACCGGAAACTCGCGGTAGATATCTTCGCCGAGAGCGTCCTCCGTCTGGCGACGCTCGAGGTTGTCCCAGACGTTGCGCCAGGAGAGACACTCGACGGTCGCCTGCATGCTCGACTCCCAGGGCGCCGGCTTACGGTCCAGTTCCGGCAGCGACGTCTCCCGGACCGCATCATCCCCGAGCAACCCCAGAATGATCTCGTGGGCCTCGACCGAATCGCGCCGGTCGAACCTTTGCTTGTCAACTGTCACTGTGGACCTCCGACCTGCGAGGGTGCCTTCTCCGCGGTCCAATCTGCCTGTGGCAGAGCGACACCGATCATGGTGTCGCGGGTGACGATCGCCGCGAGCTGGTCCTCTGTCCAGCCCTCCGTGCCTTCCGGACGCATCGGCATCACCATGAACCGTGACTTCTGGTTGGAGTCATGGACGCGCACTTCGACATCCGAGGGGAAATGGAGACCGAACTCGGCGAGCACCTCGCGGGGACGGCGCACGAGCCGGCGGCGATAGTTGGGGGTCCGGTACCAGTCGGGTGACATGCCCAGGACGGGCCTCGGGTAACACGAACACAGGGTGCAGACGATCATGTTGTGCACCTGGGGTGTGTTCTCCAGGACGTAGAAGAACGTGTAATCGCTGGGGGTACCTGTCCCGGTCGGGTCCAGCCAGTCGACGCCCACCGCTTTGGAGGCTTCGGTGGCATCTTCGAGTAGTTGACGCTTGAAGTCGGGGTCGAGCCATGCCTTGGCGACGAGCTGGGACCCCTTGGAAGGACCGATCGACTCCGCCCACTCCGAGAATCGGCGGTGGTCTTCGGATGAGAACAGACCTTTTTCGATCGACAGTTCCCGGATGGCGGCCTCGAGTACTTCGAATTCGCCTACCTCAGGGCCTTCCTGGATCGGATCGTGGCTGTGATTTTCGCTCATTATGCTTCGTCCTTTGCGGGTGCAAGCCAGCGCTCGGAGCACTCTGTTTCGAGGGTGTCGACATCGAATCCGGTGTATGGGTCCCACAGGTCGGTCTGGAGGAACCGCACGACATAGAACGGTTCGGTGCGCCCGTTCTCGAGGCGGTCCCATGCCTCGTCCTCCGGGATAACCCATTCGGGACGGTACTCGACGACGACGCCTGTATGGCCGCGCACGAAAGCCTGTGTGCGAGTGTGGAACAGGGACGTCGCGTCCTTTACCGTAACGCGGTCGCCGATCTGGTATTTCGTCATGATCGCTCCTCGCTCAAACGTGTGCGGACAGCGTCGATCTTGGCTGACAATTCATCTGGTGTGATCAGGCCCTTGTCGATAAGAGTCTTGGTGGCGACGGTGATCCAGCGCGCGTAGTACGGAAGGCCGAAGTAAAGCGTCGCGCCCAGATCATTTTCGGCACGGCGCCGCATCTCGGAATTCCAGGCGCCCCGCCAGCCCAGGCATTCACAGGTGACGTACGTGTTCATCTCCCACGCCTCTTCGACCTTTTCCTTGTACTCGACAGGCAGGTCGGGCTGGCCACCAACGTCGTGGAGCACGTGCCGCAGTGCGGCATATCGGGCGTTGGACAACGTGTACGGGGAGTCCTGTACCTCGTGGATGGCTGGGGCGATGTCCGCGAGCAGACTCGTCAGGGTGTTGAACGACGTGCTGGGGCTGGGTGTGTTCTTCGACGCCCCGGATTGCTTAGCCGGTGAACTCATTGTGTTTCCGATCCGATCGGTCGGTGGTTCCCCTCGAGGAGTCCTTCGCGGGGCGGACTGGGAATGGGAATCACATGGCCGACATAGGCGCCGCCTCACGGACCGGCGGGCGGGCCGACCGGTCGGATAGGTATGCAAAGACGAGACCCAGGCTCGCCCAGAGGGTCGTCTGGGTAGCTAGTGTGGACAGCCGGAATTCCCACAGCAACGTGGCGGGGAACCCGTCGGTCACCTCGTTGACGGACGGCAACAGAACACAACCGACGACCGCGACGACGAGGAAAGCGAGAGCCGTAGCCGCGATGCGGGCGACAGGTTCGAGTCGTTTCGCCGATGCAGTGGCCACGTACGCGGCGACTACCACTGCCAGTAGTCCTATGGCCACGGCGGCGAGCCAGAGCCAGGTGCGCTGGCCGAAGGTCTCGGGGTCGCCTACGGCCGGAGGATTCGGCGGATATTTGACGTAGGGCACCATCACGACGGCGAGCCATGCGGCTCCGGCCAGGCCGAGACTCAGCGTTACGGCGGAGACCGGAACAGCTCGCCGAATCCCGTACGCCACCGTAGCGAAGATCGCGCCCAGCGCGACGCCTGCCAACGTAGTCGCGAGGAACAATCCCGCGCGCTGACCTGTCCGAGAGACGAGAGGCTCGTCGTCATGGTGATCTGCCGTAGCGACTCCGCCGGAGTCCGATTCGCCATGCGAATGCGGTTCTGCAACAGAGTTTTCCAGTGCTACGGCAGCCTCTACCTGAGGCTCTCCGACAACGAAGGCCACGCCGCCGGCCAACAGCCCGGCGAGAAGTCCCGCCAGGAGCCCGCGGACCAGTAACCGCGTGTACGTTCCGGTCAGTGACATGGCAGCCCGAGGAGGTGTCGGCCGTCGTGCATCAGTTCGTGCAGGTACATGCCGCTGCGCGAGAGCACACCGTTGTCGAAGCCGACCAGATAGAGCGTGAGGAATGCGAGCAGGACGACGCCCAATGCGATGAGAGCCGCGTTGACCGCTTCGGTTGTCTGTTCGGGCACTGCGGTGAATGTCATGGTTTACCCCTGGAGGTTGAGTCCCGTCGGCCTGTTCGATGTCGTGAACGACTATCGAACTATTGGGCGCGGTGCGTGCGGGCAAGACTGTTCAACCGTACATCCGCATCGGCCGGAAGGGCAGTCTTCTTGATCCGTGAGACGTGAAATTCACTGTCTCGAGAGGTATTCGGTTGGTATGACCGTTGTGGCGGTTTTGCGACGATCAACTTCGCTGTCGCGTGGGCGAGGGTTGCACTCGGTGCAATTTCTTGTGAATTCGATAATTTCCGCGTTGCGGATCATGATCGTCCGCGGAAGGAGGGGCAGATTCTTCGACACTTTTCTCATCGAATCTTTCCGACCCGCCGACGCCGGCATCCTCTCCGCGTCGAATCCGACCGCCCTGGACGAGGCGGGCCCGACGTTCATCGTCGGCTCCCCGGTCGCGAAGGCTCCCGGGACCGGCGTCCCAGTTCCGTTGGTGTGGAAGATCATTCACGGATCGTGAGGTCATCGATACCGCCATGCCCCGCCACGCTCACTGCGTGGTCAACGCATTCGGGAGGCGGACGGATCGGTCCGGAACCCGACTCGGGACGTCACCTCGTCGCGGGCAATCCGGCGGTACACCCGCGAACGTGCTGTTTGCGGCAAACGCGCAGATCGGTGTGGCGATCGCGTGGCTGGTCGAGTAACCGAGGCCGCTGCTCTTGATTCGTTCGACCTGAATTCACCGTTGTGAGCGATATTCGGTCTATGACCGTTGCGGCGGTTTTGTGACTTGTCGTCTTTGTCGTCTCGTGGGGAAGTGTCGCATTGTCGATGCAATTCTTGGTGAATTCGATTAATTCCACGTGCAGGTCATGATTGTCCGCAGAAAAGATCATCGGCCCGGTGCCGAGTGGCGGTCGGCGCCGCGTAACCACCGTCCGCAACCCTTGTCATAGCGGGCCAACCCGCGTTCGGCGAACGCGTCGAGCCATCCGCGCATCGGCCACCACCCCCATCGATCATGAAAGATGTTGGCGTTGGCGAGGATATCGTCCAGTCGTTCCACCGGAGGATCCGACACCGGGTGATGCTGATGAAACGCGTGGGCTCCGCCGAGCCAGCGAAGCCCCACTCCCCGATGCGCCGCGACCTGCCCGAAGTCGGTGTCCTCCCCGCCGTATCCCGAATAGTCGGTACAGAATCCGCCCACACGGTGCCATGTCGCCGCGGTGACAGCGAACGAGAGTGACCAGAAGAGCGTGTAGTCCTCACCGGTGACGACTTCACCGGCGCGCGGGTGGGGACGGGCGGGATGCGGATCGATCAGCGCGTCCAGTGCATCCAGGTCGTACCCGCCGACCGGAGGTGGTGGCAGGTAGGTCACCGGACCGCACAGCAACGCCACTTGGTGACGCTGATCGTTGCCGACCTCCTCGTAGCGGCTCACCAGATTCGTGGCCGGGATGCAGTCGACGTCCAGGAACACCAGTAACTCGGCGCCGAGTTCGAGTGCCCGCCGGGCCCCGAGGTTACGGGCTTCGGCCAGAGGCAGACGGCCTTCCGTCGGCTCCATCCACTGCGCGTCCGCACCGGCGACCCGGGCCAGCGAGAAGACCTCGTGATCGCCCATGGACACGACAACGTGCTGGTCGGGACGCCGGGAACCGCGTGCGAGCGCCGTCATCTGCATGCGCAGGTGAGCGGTTCGGTGCGCTGCGATGGTCACCACACCGACTTTCACGTCGGTGCCTCCTCCTCGGCGATCCGGTCGACGATCGCGGCGGCGCGCGCCGCGGCTCCGGAGGTCTGCCAGCGTGCCCACTGCGCGGGGTCGGCACCGCGGGCCCGCTCGATCAACTCCGGCCACCGGTCGGGGTCCGGCCACTCCGGCAACCCCACCGACAATCCGGCGCGGTGGAGGGCGGCCGTCGTGGCGTGCTGCTCGTCGTAGGGACGCCGCTCGGCGACGAGCACAGCGGGGCGCCGAGCCGCTGCGATGTCGGCGACGGTGTTCTGCCCGGCGTGGCCGATCACCACGTCGGCCCGGCACAGCGAGGGCCACGGATCATCGGCCCAGACGCCCCCGGGAACTCCCATGCCTTCCCACCGGTACCGGGTGTGGCGACTCGTCCAGGACCGAAAATCACCGGACGACAAGGCCGAACCACCGCTCCCGCCCATCACCAGCACGGTGGGACGGTCATCGGAATCGTCCGTATCGGGGGGAGCGCGGCGCCCGTCGAATCGGCTGATGCCACCCACATACGACGTCTTGTGCGCGTATGGGTGCAGCCACTCGGGGTCGTACACCTCCTGCGGCCACGCGGCGATCAGGTGGTCTGCCGAGCGGTAACCGAGAGTGTGCGGTGCGTCGGTGCGGGTTCCGGGCATGGCCATGACCACGACCGGGATGCCGAACAATCGCGCCAGCAACGTCACCTCCACCGACACATCCACCACCATTACCCGGGGCCGGGCGCGCGCGATCCACTCCGCCAGCGCCGCCATCCGTCTGCGCAGTCCGTCGTCGTGGCGGGGAACCCAGTGGAGCAGTCCGTGAGCGGTGGGGTCGACGGCTGCGTCGACAGCCTCGTCGTCGCGGGGCAACTCGACCACTTCGTCGAACACGGCGGCGTTCCGGCCCGGCAGGGTCGCCGACGACAGCGCGGTCACCGGATTGCGAAGGTGCGCACAGATACTCGTCGCGCGGGCGAGATGGCCGTGGCCGTGGTGATGGATGTAGTACCCGATCATCGTGGCCGACCGGCGGACACGGGTTCGGCGGCAGGGGCGACGAGGCGCTGGTACAACGCCACGTACGACTTGACCATTGCCCGTTCGGAACAGTACTCCAGGGCACGTCGGCGAGCGTGACTGCGGGACAGTGCTGTTGCGGCGGGCACGGCAGCAGCCATCGCGTCGGTGTCGCCCGCGGGGACCAGCACTCCCGACCCGGAGTCGACGATCTCGGGAATCCCGCCGCGAGCGAACGCCACCACGGGGGTGCCGCAGGCAAGGGCTTCGGCGACGACCAGGCCGTACGGTTCGTCCCAGCACGGCGTGATCAGGACGGCAGCGCTGTGGCCCACCCGGGCAGCCAGTTCCGTGCGCGGCAGATGTCCGAGGTATTCGACTTCGCCGCCGAGTCGGGGGGCGATGCGGTCGTCGAAATACTTCCGGTCGGAGATCGGTCCGGCAAGGGTGAGCCTGCGGCCGCTTCGGCGCGCGACCTCGATCGCGAGATGTGCGCCTTTTTCCGGCACGAGGCGTCCGAACCACATCAGGTCGGTGCCGCCGGGGCCGACCGGCCAGCCCGAGAGGTCCACCCCGTTGGGGATGACGGTCGCGGGAGCCTCGAGCGCGTGCCGCCACGCGTGCGCCGTATGCCGGCTGACCGCGACGAAGGTCGCCGGGACCTGTGCCGTCGCGGCCAGGGCCGACTCGAGCCAGGGGGTCGGCGGAGTGTGCAGCGTGCAGACCATCGGGATGCGCAGTGCCGGTGCCATCGCCACCGGCAGGTAATGCAGGCTGTGGTTGTGGACGACGTCGAAGGAGTCGGCCAGCGGACCCGCCAGGTTCAGCATCAACGACAGGTACGCGTGGTGGTCCTCGAGGAAGCCCTTCGGTGCCATGGACGGGTCGTGGCGCGCGGTCGCGCTGGGGGAGAAGGACCGGACCTCCAGATGTGAGGCACCGAGGGACTCGTCGGAACCGGACGCCGCGAACAGTGTGACGTGGTGACCGGCTTCTCCGAGGGCACGCGCCAGATGCCAGACGTGGGACTCGAGGCCACCGGCGAACGGCTGGCGGATGGGATACCGGTTCGACGCGACGAGCGCGATGCGCAGCGGTCGGGCGGTCATGCCGAGGCCCGCTCGTAGATATCGCGGTGGGCCGCGGCGAGACGTCGGCGTTGCTCGAGTCGTCGCGGCCACTGTGCCCGCGGAATGTGGTGCCGCCGTTCGTACAGCGACCGGATGGAGCGGTCGAGGGAGGCCGGGTCGAACCGGTCCTCGTCCAGGGTGAACACGTCGCAGGACTGTTGCTGACGATAGAAACCGCAGCTCGGAGCAACCACCGCGGTTCCGAGATCGTGGCAGGCCTCCAGCCAGCCCGAATGGGTCCCGAATCGGTACGGGAGCACCGACACCGTCAACTCCGAGAGGTATTGCCACAGTTCGTCGTCGTCGAAATACGGGTGCACCCGGACGTCCACCGCGGGATTCTCCCCGAGCGCCAGCAGCGCGGCTCCCATGTCCGGGGCGTACCAATGGTTGGACGGAACGAAGATCTCGTCGTGCAGATCGATCTGCAGCCGGGCCCCGGGCAGGTCGGCGACCGTTCGAGCCAGCGCGGTCACGACCGGCAGCACATCCATATTGGCTCGCAGGCTCTTCGCATGGACACCGACGACGAACGGGTCCGGCGGGCGGTGCGGCGCGTCGAACCAGTCCCGCTCGAGCACGTGCGGGTGCGGCAGGACCGTCGAGGTCCGTCCCCAGCCGGCCCGGATTCTCGCGGCAGCGCCGGGGGTGAGGGTGATCAGTTCCCGGGCCGCCGGTATCAGCACGTCGAGGTTCTTCAGATGCGCGCCCGGGGTGGGGTGGTGAGGGTTTCTCAGGTCGTGCACGGTGTAGACGAGGGGGATCCGGTGGGTGTCGAGGGCGCCGACGACCTCCTCGAGCACTTCGGGTTCCACCGCGTCGAACCCGAAGTGGATGTGGAAGATGTCGAATTCATCGTGGTGATCGTCGATCCATCCGGGCTCGAGCATCATCGGTGGCCACCATCCACCGGGGACCTTTCGTCCGTCGGCGGGTACCGGGTCGGGCAGCCGGATCACTCCGTCGTCGCCGTCGGGTGACGACAGATGCCGCACGTAGACGTGTGATGCGGGGACCGACGCGACACGCAGTGTTCTCATACGCACCTTCCTCGGGCACGGAGTCGTCGGCCGAACCCGGCCGACCCTCGGTAATCGCCGGGGTATACCCGGTTTCGAGCGGATAACACCGATGTCCGAGCCGAGCGCGTCATCGTTCCGGAATCGTCCATGGCGGCCGCTCGTACCGAGTAGGTTCCTGCTCGGAAGGGGCGACGATGACTCGAGCCGGCAGCAAGCGTGACCGCGGTCTGTTCCGCGTGAAGTCGGTGGAGCAATCCATCCGCGACACCGACGACCCGGATTCGAAGTTGCGTAAAGACCTCACCGCGTGGGACCTGATCGTGTTCGGTGTCGCGGTCGTCATCGGCGCCGGCATCTTCACCCTCACCGCTCGCACGGCCGGGAATGTCGCGGGACCGTCGGTGTCGCTGGCGTTCGTTCTCGCGGCCATCGCCTGTGCTCTCGCCGCGTTGTGTTACGCGGAGTTCGCGTCCACCGTGCCTGTCGCGGGTAGCGCGTACACCTATTCGTTCGCGACATTCGGCGAGTTCGTCGCCTGGATCATCGGCTGGGATCTCATCCTGGAGTTCGCGCTTGCCGCGGCGGTGGTCGGCAAGGGCTGGTCGCTGTATCTCGGCGAGGTGATGGGAGGGCTGTCGTCGAGCGTGATGGTCGGACCGGGCAAGGTGGACTGGGGAGCGGTTCTGATCGTCGTGGTGATCGGCGTCGTCATCGCGTCCGGAACCAAGCTGTCCTCCCGGGTGTCGCTGGTGATCACCTCGATCAAGGTCGGGGTGGTCATCTTCGTCGTCGCGCTCGGGGCGTTCTACATCAAGGCGGAGAACTACACGCCCTACATCCCGCCGGCCGAGGCCGCGGAGACCGACAACGGACTGCACCAGTCGCTGTTCTCTTTCGTCACCGGAGCGGGAGGCAGCACGTTCGGCTGGTACGGCCGGCGCGCCGCGGCGAGTCTCGTCTTCTTCGCATTCATCGGCTTCGATGTCGTCGCGACGACTGCCGAGGAGACGCGGAATCCGCAGAAAGCCGTGCCGATCGGGATCCTCGGTTCTCTCGCGATCGTCACCGTCCTCTATGTCGCGGTCAGTCTCGTCCTGACGGGCATGGTGAACTACCAGGAACTCGAGGGCGACGAGTCGACCCTGGCCACCGCGTTCGCGATCAACGGCATGGATTGGGCGAAGAACCTGATTTCCATCGGTGCCCTCGCAGGCCTCACCACCGTGGTGATGGTGCTGATGCTGGGTCAGACGCGTGTGCTGTTCGCGATGGCACGCGACGGCCTCATGCCTCGCCGGCTCGCCCACACGGGCACGCGGGGAACACCGGTGCGGACGACGGTTGTCGTCACCGTGGTGGTGGCTGTGCTCGCGGGCCTGGTTCCGCTGGGCACCCTCGAAGAGATGGTGAACATCGGCACGCTCTTCGCGTTCGTCCTGGTATCGATCGGAGTGCTCGTGCTGCGCCGTACCCGGGGCGATCTCGAACGCGGGTTCCGGGTGCCGTTGGTGCCGTACGTGCCGATACTCGCGGTGCTGGCCTGCCTGTGGCTCATGGTGAACCTCTCGGTGGAGACGTGGATCCGCTTCGTCGTGTGGATGGCGATCGGGGTCGTCATCTATTTCGTGTACAGCCGACGTCATTCGGTGCTGGCAGGCACTGCTGACCCCGATCCGCCGGTGTAGATCCGCGGAGTACAGCGTTCGACCTCTTCTCGCGTTCGACCCCGCACGGCGTTGAAGCCTCAACTACTGTCGGGGGCATGCGCAAGCTCGGATGGTCCCTCGCTGCCATTGTCGTGATCGCGATCGTCGGGTTCTTCGTCGCGCCGTGGGTCTACGGCAACTTCATCGCCGAGGACGACGCGCCGGCAGCGTCGGTTTCCGAATCCGGTGCCGAAGCCGCCTCCGGTGAGCTGAACGGTTCCTGGACGGTGACTGCGGGGACCGACCCGAACCGCACCGCCGCGGGCTACACCGTCGAGGAGATCCTGCGCGGAGCCGATGTCACCGTGGTGGGCAGTACCGACCAGGTGACCGGCACCGCCACCATCGAGAACGACACGCTCACTGCCGCCGAGGTGACGGTCCGGGTGGACTCGGTCACCACCGACAGTTCCCAGCGCGACGGGCAGTTTCGCGATCGGGTGATGAACACCGGGACCTATCCGACGGCGACGTTCGTCCTGACCGAACCGGTGGACCTGACGGCGCTCCCGACGGATGGAACGGTGACGACCTTGCCTGCGACCGGGACGCTGACGTTGCGGGGGCAGGAGCGACCGGCCACGCTGGAGGTGCAGGTGCTCCGCACCGGTGACGTGATCGTGGCGTCCGGAAGCATCCCGACGGTCTGGGCGGATTACGGTGTGGAACCGCCGAATCTCGGGTTCGTGACCGTCGACAGCACCGGAAGCATCGACTTCCTGATCACGCTCGAGCGGAGCTGACGGTCTCCGAATCCTCCCGGCCGTGTGCGGGAGTCCACCCGGGCGGCCCGAACACGTAACCCATCTTGTCCCGCAGGGCCGTTGCCGAACGCCAGTCGCGGGCGATCGCTTTGTATTCGTGGGTCTGCAATTCCCAGATCTTGTAGGTGCCCACGGGTTTCGTCAGGCCGTACGTCGGCCGGTGTGTCTCCGGCTGGAACGTGCCGAACATCCGGTCCCAGATGATGAACATGCCGGCGTAGTTGCGGTCGAGGTACTCGGGGTCGCAGCCGTGGTGGACCCGGTGATGCGAGGGGGTGTTGAAGACGAACTCGACGGGCCGGGGCAGGGTGCCGACTCGCTCGGTGTGCACGAAGAACTGGTAGACCAGGTTCACGGAGAAGCCGACGAACACCATCCACGGCGGGATTCCCAGCAGCGGAAGCGGCAGCCACATGATGATTTCGCCGCTGTTGTTCCACTTCTGGCGCAGAGCGGTCGCGAAGTTGAAGTACTCGCTCGAATGATGAGCTTGATGGGTCGCCCACACGACGCGGACCCGGTGCGCTGTGCGGTGGTACCAGTAGAACAGCAGGTCCACCCCGACCAGCAGGATCACCCAGGTGTACCAGGCGTCGGCGGGCAGGTGCCACGGCGCGAGGTAGACCCAGATCGCGGAGTATCCGACGAGCGCGAGCACCTTCCAGAGTGCGCTGGTGACGATCGACACCAGTCCCATCGAGAGGCTTGCGCGTGCGTCGCGTACTTCGTAGCCGCCTTTCGGCGGGTGCGTCCGGCCGTCGGGCCCGGGTTCGACGTGTTCGAGCGTGCGAGCCGCAACCCATTCCAGGACCAGGAACAACACGAAAGCCGGGATCGCGAGCGCGACCGGATCGTGCAGGGGCTCGAGCAACGACCCCCAGGAGTCGAAGAGGGTCTCCCGCATGGCATCACTTTCGGTAGGTGTGAACAACGGTTCAATCTACTCGTGATGTGGTGTGTGTCACCAGTAGCCTGGGAATCGCGAACGGCCGTTTCCGCAGTTTGCTGGTAGGAATTGGGGGTTCCGTCGGCAGCGTAGTGAGAGGCGTGGAATGCACATCACCGCGAGGGTCGACTATGCCGTCCGTACCCTCCTCGAACTCGCGGCCAAGGGCGACGGCCGCCCGGTGAAGGCCGAAACCCTCGCGACCGCGCAGTCGATCCCGCACAAGTTCCTGGAGGCGGTGCTCGCCGATCTGCGGAGGGGCGGTCTGGTGTGCAGCAGGCGCGGCCCCGAAGGGGGTTATTGGCTCGCTCGTCCTCCGGGGGCGATCTCGATAGCCGATGTCATCCGGACGGTCGAGGGTCCCCTCGCGTCGGTCCGGGGTGAGCGGCCCGAGGATGTCGTCTACACCGGCGCGGCCGAGAAGTTGCGCGACGTCTGGATCGCGGTGCGGGTGAATCTGCGCGCGGTCCTCGAAGAGGTGTCGCTCGAGGATGTCGTCGCCGATGACCTGCCCGCGTTCGTCGAGGAACTCACTCGCGATCAGGGCGCCTGGGAGCGCCGCCGAGTGTGACCTGCGTTACTGCGAGCGCCCCGATGTGGGTAATCGCATAATCTTGCACTCTTCTGCAAACTTACCGAGCTCTGCAATTTCTGTACGGTCGATGGAGTGAGTCTTCCCTCCTCAGGTCTGCGCGACCGCAAGAAAGCGGCGACGCGGGCGGCGCTCGCCGAAGCGGCCGCCGAACTCGCCCGCGAGCACGGTGTGCACGCGGTCACCGCTGATGCGATCGCCGCACGCGCAGGCGTCTCGACACGCACGTTCCACAACTACTTCGCCAGCAAGGAAGAAGCGGTCTTCGTTCATCTCGAGCGTGTGATCGAGGAATGGATCGAGATGTTGCGGCAGCGCCCGGCCGACGAACACATCCTCGATTCCCTCCGGGAATGCGCCGTCGGTCTCGTCACCGACCCGAAGTGGTCGTTCGACGAGATCGGTGCGTGTGTTTCGGTCGTGGAGGAATCTTCGGCACTGCTCGTCCGGGGCATCGAGGTCGAGCGACGGTCGACGCGGATGCTCATCGACGTCATCGCAGAACGCACGGGCACCGATCCGGGCGTGGAACTGTTCCCCAACCTGATCCACCACGTGGCTCTCGGCGCGATCAAGGCAGCGATCGAGATGCATCTCGCGGGAGTCGGCCGGTCGCCCGAAGACCTCATCCGCGACGCCTTCGGCCGGTTGCGTCTCGGTTTCCCGTAACGCGCGAGTACGCCCTACAGCGGTCGACTCGACCCCTCCCTCCGCAAGAAATGTCCGAACGAAAGGGTGCCTCGTGGCGACCTACCTATATCGGATCGGCAAGTTCGCCTACCGGCGAAAAGGCACGGTTCTCTCCTTCTGGCTGGCGATCCTCGTCCTGTTCGGTGTCGGTGCCGCGACGCTGTCGGGTCCGACCACCGATTCCTTCTCTCTGCCCGGTACCCCCGCGCAGAAGACACAGGACCTGATGGCCGAACGCTTCCCGTCGGCCGAAGATCCGATGAATCAGCTCAGTGCCCGGTATGTGTTCGCCGCCCCCGACGGGCAAACGCTCGACGAGCCCGCCAACATGCAGGCCATCGACGACGTGCTCGCCGCAGTGCGCGACATCGACCGTGTGGCGCCGCCGGCCAAGGTGGATCCGGCGACCGCGACGCCCGAGGAGCAGGCCGGTGTACTGGCCAACCCGGTACTCGCCGACGCCGGCCTCGTCGAACAGATGAAGGCTGCCGGTGCGGAACAGGGACTGCCCGAGGACGCCGCTCTCGCGAACGCCGCCGCACTGTCGCCGTTGAGCTCCGACCGCACGGTCGGCTTCGTCACCGTCCCCTTCACGGGCGAGATGAGCGACGTCGACGACACCATGCGTGACCAGATCGCGGCCGCAGCGGACATCGGCCGCGACGCCGGCTTGACCGTGGAGGTCAGCGGGACCGCTGCCAGCGCGGTCGAACTCCCGGGAGGTACCGCGGAACTCGTCGGCATCGGCATTGCCGCGATCGTGCTCGCCTTGACGTTCGGTTCCCTGGTCGCGGCCGGTCTGCCGCTCATCACCGCCCTGGTCGGCATCGGCATCGGCAGCATGGGCATCACCATCGCGACCGGCTTCACCGACCTCAGCTCGATGACGCCGACCCTCGCGATCATGATCGGTCTCGCGGTCGCGATCGACTACTCGTTGTTCATCGTCTCGCGCTTCCGGCACGAACTCACCGTCACCAGCGACCGTGCCGAAGCGGCAGGTCGCGCTGTGGGCACCGCCGGTTCGGCGGTCGTGTTCGCGGGTCTGACGGTCATCATCGCGCTCGCAGCCCTGCAAGTCGTGGGTATCCCGTTCCTCTCCGCGATGGGATACGCGGCTGCCTTCACCGTCTTCATGGCCGTGCTCATCGCCATCACCCTGCTCCCCGCCGTCCTCTCGCTCTTCGGTGAGAAGGCCTTCGCGGGACGCATCCCCGGCCTGAAGGCCGGTGCCGATCACGACGACAAGCCGGGTGTCGCTCCGAAGTTCGCCGCCGCACTCGTGCGCCGCCCGCTCGTTCCGCTCGTCGCGGGTGTGGTGCTGCTCGGCGTGCTCGCCCTTCCCGCGACCGGCCTGCGACTCGCCCTGCCGAGCGAAGCGACCGGGGACCCCGCAACGAGCGCACGTCAGGCCTACGACCTGATCGACGAAGGCTTCGGCCCCGGACGCAACGGCCCGCTCGTCGTCGTCGCGGACGCCCGTGAGGCCGACGTGGACGCACCCGCGGCGTTCGGTGCGGTCGTCGCGTCGCTGTCCGAACACGACGAGGTCGTCAACGCGCAGATCGTGTCGGTCAACGAGGCCGGTGACACCGCGCAGATCCTCGTCACGCCGCGCAGCGGTCCGAGCGACGAGGCGACCATGGATCTCGTCTCGTCCATCCGTGACGACGAATCCCGGCTGCAGGAGGAGTTCGGAGTCTCGTACGGCATCACCGGGCAGACGGCGCTGGAAGGCGACGTGTCCGAGAGCCTCCAGAACGCTCTGGTTCCGTACCTCGCCGTGGTGGTCGGACTCGCATTCATCCTGCTCATGCTGGTGTTCCGCTCCATCCTCGTGCCGCTCACCGCGACGCTCGGCTTCCTGCTGAGTGTGCTCGCGACGTTCGGTGCCACCGTGGCGGTGTTCCAGGAAGGCTGGGGTGGGCTCATCTCCAACCCGCAACCCATCGTGAGCTTCATGCCGATCTTCCTGATCGGTGTCGTCTTCGGCTTGGCGATGGACTACCAGGTGTTCCTGGTGACCCGCATGCGCGAGGAGTTCGTGCACGGTGCGTCGGCGAAGGATGCTGTGGTGTCCGGCTTCGGCCACGGCGCCCGCGTCGTCAGTGCGGCGGCGGTCATCATGATCTCGGTGTTCGCGGCCTTCATCGCCGAACCGAACTCGCTGATCAAATCGATGGGCTTCGCGCTCGCCGTCGCCGTGTTCTTCGACGCCTTCATCGTGCGGATGGTCATCATCCCGGCGGTGATGGCTCTGCTCGGCGACAAGGCGTGGTGGCTGCCGAAGTGGCTCGACAAGATCCTCCCGAACGTCGACGTGGAGGGCGAGAAGCTCACTCGCGAACTCGCCGCCGGCGAGGCGGAGAGGGAGACAGAAACGGCCCGGGTGTGACGGTCCGGTCGGCGGTCACCGGTGTTCGTGCCGGTGGCCGCTCGGCCGGTTCCGGGGTGACCGGTCCCGGGCCGGGCTCCGCAGTCCGGGATCGTCGCGCCACGCAGGTAGCGTGTTGCCCATGCTGATACGGCTGTTGCGGCGGTTTCTCGCGCCATACAAGGGCGCGCTTGCCGCAGTGGTGCTGCTCCAGCTCGTCGCGACGGGCGGGATGCTGCTCCTGCCGAGTCTCAACGCCGACATCATCGACGAGGGCGTGGCGGCCGGGGACGTCGACTTCATCATGCGTACCGGCCTGGTGATGCTGGCCATCAGCGCCGTCGAGATCAGTGCCGCGATCGGCGCGGTGTACTTCGCCGCGCGGGCTGCCATGTCGTTCGGCCGGGACGTCCGGCTGGCGATCGTGCGGCGCGTCGGCGAGTTCTCGGCGCGGGAGTTCGGCACCTTCGGCGCGGCGTCGCTGATCACCCGCAATACCAACGACGTGCAGCAAGTCCAGATGCTCGTCCTCATGACCTGCACCATCGTCGTGACATCTCCGATCATGGCTGTCGGCGGCATCATCATGGCGTTGCGCGAAGATCCCGGAACGTCGCTGGTGCTCGTCGTCGCGGTACCGGCGCTCGTCTTCACGATGGTGGCGCTGATCCTGCTCATGCTGCCCGGTTTCCGGGTGATGCAGAAACGCATCGACGGGGTCAACAGGGTCCTTCGCGAACAGATCACCGGTATCCGGGTGGTGCGGGCCTTCGTTCGCGACGACACCGAACGCGCCCGCTTCGAGCGGGCCAACGACGACCTCACCGCGACCGCGCTGCGCGTCGGACGAGTCAACTCCCTGCTGTATCCGGCGGTCCTGCTGATCGCGAACGTCAGCACCGTCGCCGTGCTGTGGGTCGGTGGCCGGCGCATCGACGCCGGTGAGATGCAGATCGGTTCGATCACCGCGATGATCACCTATGTCGCACAGATCCTCATGGCGGTGCTCATGGCCTCGTTCATCGCCATCATGGCGCCGCGCGCCACAGTGTGCGCGGAACGTCTGCTCGAGGTGCTCGACACCGAGCCCACGGTCGCATCGCCGCCCGAACCGGTCCGGCAACTCCCTGCCCGCGTCTCCGTGGAGTTCCGCGCGGCAGGATTCTCCTATCCCGGCGCCGACGCACCGGTGCTCCGTGACATCTCCTTCCGCGCCGAGCCCGGCACCACCACCGCCGTCATCGGCGGTACCGGGTCCGGTAAGAGCACGCTGATGCGCCTGCTGCCGCGGTTGATCGATGCAACGGAAGGTCAGGTGCTCGTCGCCGGCACCGACATCCGCGCGCTCGATACCGAGGTGTTGCGCTCCCGGATCGCCGTGGTGCCGCAGAAGGCGTATCTGTTCTCGGGCACCATTGCCGACAACCTGCGCTACGGACGATCCGACGCCACCGACGAGGAGTTGTGGCGCGCCCTGGAGATAGCGCAAGCCGCGGACTTCGTCCGGGCTACGTCGGACGGGCTGAACACCGAGATCTCGCAGGGCGGCACGACCGTGTCGGGCGGGCAGCGACAGCGCCTCGCGATCGCCCGCGCGCTGGTTCGCCGTCCGTCCATCTACCTGTTCGACGACGCGTTCTCGGCGCTCGACCCGGCCACGGACAGCCGGTTGCGAGCGGCCCTCGAGCCGGAAACCCGCGATGCGTGCGTGCTGATCGTCGCCCAGCGCGTGTCGACGGTGCAGGACGCCGACCGCATCGTGGTACTCGACAACGGCACGATGGTCGACGTGGGTACGCACCTCGGTCTGCTCGGCCGCTGCCCCACGTACGCCGAGATCGTCGAGTCCCAGAGGATGGCGTCGGTATGACCACCCCGGAGGAGAGCGCGCCGTCGCGCATTCGCACCGTCGCCCGTGTCCTCGGGATGCTGCACCCGCACCGATACGCCGTCTACTCCGTGTTCCTCGCCGCCGTGCTCGGTGTCGTGAGTGTGTCGATCGCCCCGTTCGTTCTCGGTCGCGGCACCGACGTGATCTTCAACGGTGTGATCGGAAAGCAACTCCCCGCCGGCGTGTCCAAGGAAGAGGCGGTCGCGGGGCTGCGGGCGGAGGGACGAGACCAGTTCGCCGACATGGTTTCCGGCATGAATGTCGTGCCGGGTGTCGGGATCGATTTCGGGAATCTCGGCCGGATCCTCGTGATCGTGCTCGCGCTGTACCTGTTGTCGTCGGGCCTGATCTGGATGGCTGCGTACGGTCTCAACGAGATCGTGCAGCGCGTCGTGCGCGACATTCGGTCGCGGGTGGAACGCAAGATCCACCGGCTGCCCCTGAGATACTTCGACACCCATTCGCGCGGCGACATGCTCAGTCGCGTCACCAACGACATCGACAACGTGTCGGCGGGCATGCAGGAATCCATTTCGCAGCTGGTGCTGGCGGTGCTCACGCTCATCGGGCTCGTCGTGATGATGCTGTTCATCTCGCCGGTGCTCGCGGTCGTGGCGATCCTCACTGTCCCGGCGTCGGTGCTCGCGACGGTGATCGTCGCGCGCCGCTCCCGCAAGCATTTCGCGTCGCAGTGGGAGGCGACGGGCACACTCAACGGGCAGATCGAGGAAGCGTTCACGGGCCATGAGCTCATCACGGCGTACGGCCGCACCGCGGAGGTCCAGAAGCGTTTCACCGAGACCAACGAATCGCTCTATCAGGCGTCGTACCGGGCGCAATTCGTCTCGGGCCTGGTCATGCCGCTCGTGACGTTCCTCGGGAACGTGGGCTATGTCGTGATCGCCGTCCTCGGCGGGTTGCGTGTCGCCTCGGGTACCGCCACCCTCGGCGAGATCCAGGCGTTGATCCAGTACTCACGACAACTGGTGCAGCCTCTCGCCCAGATCGGCGCGATGGTCAATCTTCTGCAGTCGGCGTCGGCGTCGGCGGAGCGGGTATTCGCGGTGCTCGACGAACCGGAGGAGGAGCCGGAACCCCCGGCACCCACGATGCCGTGGAGCCGTCACGGTCTCGTCGAGTTCGAACACGTCTCCTTCTCGTACGTGCCGGATCGACCGCTCATCGAGGATCTGTCGCTGCGCGTCGAGCCCGGTCAGATGATCGCGATCGTCGGCCCCACGGGTGCCGGCAAGACCACGCTCATCAATCTCATTCTCCGTTTCTACGAAGTGAACTCGGGCCGCATCCTCGTCGACGGGGTGGACATCACCCGGATGTCGCGGGAGGAATTGCGTTCGCGTATCGGAATCGTCCTCCAGGACACCTGGCTCTTCGGCGGCACGATCCGCGAGAACATCGCGTACGGCAATCCGCACGCCACCGAGAACCAGATCATGTCGGCCGCGCGGATGAGTTACGTGGATCGCTTCGTGCGCGCGCTGCCCGACGGCTACGACACGGTGCTCGACGAGGAGAACGGCAGCCTCAGCGCCGGTGAGCGCCAGCTCGTCACGATCGCTCGCGCGTTCGTCGCGAAGCCGTCGATCCTCATTCTCGACGAGGCGACCAGTTCCGTGGACACCCGCACCGAACTGCTCGTCCAGCAGGCGACCGCCCGGTTGCGCGACGAACGGACGAGTTTCGTCATCGCACACCGGCTTTCGACGATCCGGGATGCCGACCGGATCGTGGTGATGGAGGACGGACGTATCGTCGAGCAGGGCACGCACCACGGCTTGCTCGAGGCGGGCGGTGCGTACGCGCGCCTCTACGACGCCCAGTTCAAGGTGCTGGTCGACTGAGATCTCGCCCGAATCCCGCTACCGCAGGACTTCCCGGGCGGTGCGTCGTACAGCCTCGGTGAGCGAGTCGAGAACCGGCGATTCCAGTTTCCATCGCTGCCAGTACAGCGGCACATCGAACGGCCGGCCGGGGTCGAGGCGGACCATGCCCGTCGTGTCGGTGAGCATGGGTTCGGGCAGCATCCCCCAGCCCAGGCCGAGGCGGACCGCGTCGACGAACTCGAGGGCGCCGGGGACATAGTTGCGGGGCGGTTCGAGTCGCGCGCGTGTCACCCTGCGCAATGCGCGGTCCTGCATGTCGTCCTTGCGGTCGAAGCTGAGCATCGGTGCGACACGCAGGGCGGCAGGGGTGGTCCCGTCGGGAAACCAGTGTTCGGCGAAGTCGATGCTCGCCATGGCGTAATACCGCATGGCACCGAGCTTTTCGGAAGTGCAGCCCTGGACCGGTTCGGGTACCGAGGTCACCGCAGCCATCGCGGTGCCGTCCCGCAGCAGTTCGGTGGAATGGAACTCGTCCTCGCGGTGCAACTCGAACAGCGCGCGGTGCCGTTCCGGCATGCGGGCGAGTGCGCGCAACATCCACGTCGACATGGAGTCGGCGTTGACGACGAGGGACATCGTGACGTGATTGTCGTCACCGGGTGCGAGCCCGAGTGCATCCTCGGTGTCTTCCTCGAGGCGTGAGACCTGCCGGGCCAGTCGCATGATCGCCTCGCCGGCGGTGGTGGCCGTCACGGGGCGGGTGCGCCGCAACAACACCTGGCCCACATGGTGTTCGAGCGCTTTGATCCGCTGGCTCACTGCCGACGGCGTGATGCGCAGGACTGCGGCCGCACCGTCGAACGTGCCTTCGTCGAGTACGGCGGCAAATGTGCGCAGTTGTGCGAAGTCGACGTCCATATGAAGCAACTCTAATGGTACTGAAGAAAAATCACCTGTTCTTCATAGTCTCGGATTCCTACGGTGGACGGCATGCATCTCGTCGTCGCCGGATTCGGCATGGGCATGTCCCTCATCGTTGCGATCGGCGCGCAGAACGCCTTCGTGTTGCGAATGGCCATCGCGCGCCGGCACGTGCTGCCCGTCATCGCCGTCTGTGCGATCTCCGACGCGATACTCATCACCGCCGGCATCGCCGGTATCTCCACCCTGCTGGACCATGCGCCCGGAGCAGTGGACGTGATCCGCTGGGCCGGAGCGGCGTTCCTGATCGTCTACGGACTGCTTGCCGCGCGGCGTGCCCTGCGTCCGGCGGCGCTCGCGGCCGCGCCCGGTGGCGCCGTCACCATCGGGGCGGCCCTGGCCACGTGTCTCGCCCTGACCTGGCTCAATCCCCACACCTATCTCGACACGGTCCTCATGCTCGGATCGGTGGCGAACCACTACGGCAACCCGGGCAGGTGGTGGTTCGGTGTCGGCGCGATCGTCGCGAGCGCGGTCTGGTTCGGCGCGCTCGGTTACGGCGCCCGGCACCTCCAGCGATGGTTCGCGAAACCGAACTCGTGGCGTTTTCTCGACGGTGGCGTCGCGGTGCTCATGCTCGGACTCGGCGCAGGGCTCGTGACGGCAGGAACGTAGCGACCGGCCACCGGACTCAGGGTTCGGGAATGTCGAGTCCGAAGTTTTCGCGGGTGATGGCTTCGGGTTCGGGTCCGCCCCGCACTCCGGTGTCGAGGTCGTCGATCGCCGCGAGTTCATCCGCGGTGAGATCGAAGTCGAAGACATGGAAGTTCTCGGCGATCCGCGACGGGGTCACCGATTTCGGGATGACCTGGCGCCCCTGCTGCAGATGCCACCGCAACATCACCTGAGCCGGGGTCTTGTCGTGTGCCCGAGCGATACCGCCGATGACGGGGTCGTCCAGGGTGGATCCGTGAGATCCGTTCCGATAGAAGGTGATTCCTCCGATCGGTGACCACGCCTGCGAGACTGTGCCGTTCTCGGCATCGGCTTCGAGCACGGCGGACTGGCGGAAGTAGGGATGCACTTCGATCTGGTTGATCGCCGGGACGATCGAGGTCGCCTCCATGAGCCGGTCGAGATGGTCCGGCATGAAGTTGCTGACTCCGATGGCACGCACCTTGCCGTCCGCGAGCAGTGTCTCGAGCGCCCTGTAGGCGGCGAGGGTGAGGTCGAACTCCCCGGGCAGCGCCTGGTGCAGGATGAGCAGATCGATCTGCTCGACACCCAGTTTCGCGGCGCTCTTGTCGAACGAATGCAAGGTCGCGTCGTATCCGTAATCGGTGATCCAGACCTTGGTCTCGAGGAAGACATCGGACCGGTCGACCGAGGACCGGGCGACGGCCTGACCCACTTCGCGCTCGTTCAGATACGCGGCGGCGGTATCGATGTGCCGGTAGCCGATGTCCAATGCGGTGGTCACCGCCGCGACGGTCTGCTCGGGTGGGGTCTGGAAGACACCGAAGCCCAGCGCGGGGATGGTGACTCCGTTGTTCAAGGTGATCAGCGGTGTGCCCATCACTCCACGCTAGGCGCCCGTCACCGCCTCCGGGGTTCGTCTGCCGAAACCGCCACAGCCGGCCGGATCGGTTCGAGGTGCGTGAAGACCGTTGTTCCGGGCAGAGCATCACGGAGATCGGCTTCGAGCCGGTCGAGCAGATCGTGGCCCGCCCGGACCGTCCAGTCACCCGGCACACGCACGGTCAGGTACACGAAGCGTTGCCGTCCGGACTGCCGGGTGCGCGGCGGAAGGACCACGACGGAACCGCCTTGCCGGTACCGTTCGAGGACCGCATCGACCGCGGCGACATCCTCCGGGGGGAGCACGACGTCGAGCATGCCGATGACGGACTGCTTCACCAGCCCGTACCCGATGCGCAGGATGTTGACTGCCACGAGGATTGCCACGACGGGATCGAGCACGTGCCATCCGGTGAGTACGACGAGTCCGACACCGGCGAGCACACCTACCGAGGTCCACACATCGGTCAGCAGGTGATTCCCGTCGGCGACGAGCGTGATCGAGCGGTGCCGCCGGCCTGCCCGGATGAGAGCGAGACCCACGGCAAGGTTGACCACGGACGCGGCGGTGGACAACGCGAGACCGATACCGGGCTGCTCCACCGGTTGCGGATGCACCAGGCGGTCCACCGAGGACCACAGGATCGCGGTGGCCGCGACGAAGATCATGGTTCCTTCGACGGCCGCCGACAGGTACTCGGCTTTGCCGTGGCCGAACTGGTGGTTGTAGTCGGCAGGCTTGGCAGCGACCCGCAGTGCGATCAGGCCGACCACCGCCGCGACGAGGTTGACCCCGGACTCGAGTGCGTCGGACAGCAGGCCCACCGATCCGGTGAGCCAGGCCGCGATCACTTTCATCGCGATGGTGACCAACGCGGCGGCGACCGACAGCAGCATGAACCGCATCAGCAGGCGGTTCTCGTCCGCGTGGGTCATGAGGGCGGTGTTCGACCGAACGTCCGTGTTCGACCAGTGATCAGTGCTCGACCAGGGCGAACCTTCGACCTGTGGTTTCCGCGGCGACCAGCTCGACGTAGTTGAATTTCGAATCCGGAACCCAAGGGGTCAGGCCCAGCGCGTCGACGGCCTGCACGTCGCTGAAATGCAGAAGGATATGGGCGCGCCCGTGAATCACGACGCTCCATGCTTCGCTTGCCTCGATGTGGTCGACCTGGAACGCCACCTTGGGATACACGGTCAATTCCGCGAGTTTGCTGCCTTCGGCGCTTCGGAAGTACACCTTCCGGTCGCGCACCGCGTAGTTGACCGGATAGATCTCCGGATAGCCGTCCACCACGACGACGAGACGGCCGACGTTCTCGGTCGCGAGCAATTCCCAGCTTTCCTCGTCGCTCAGAACGGTGGTGGGTTCGCCGGTATTCGGGCTGTCGCTCACGGCACACTCCTCGAACTCGATGAGTCTTTCCCCTAGCTCACCACGAACGCCGGACGGGTGCACTCGAACCCCGTGACTGTCTGCTCACAGTACGGTGAGAACCGACCGATTTCCGACACCGAGGAGCCGTCATGCAGGTGGCAACCGCGCAGCCCTGGCACACCGCTACGGCTCCCGAGGTGGCCGGCGCGCTGGGCGTCGACACGCAACGAGGGCTCTCCACCGCGGACGTGGAGCAACGACTGGCGGAGCACGGGCCCAACCTCATCGCCGAGACGGCGGGCACTCCCGCCTGGCGCAAAGTGCTCTCGCTGCTCGCCGACAAGATGACCCTGGTGCTGGTCGTCGCCGCGGTGGTGAGCGCAGTGGTGTCCCGGGAATGGGAAACCCCGGTCGTCATCTTCGCGGTGATCGCGCTCAACACGGTGCTGAACTTCGTGCAGGAATCGCGGGCGGAGAACAGCCTGCAGGCCCTGAAGAAGATGTCCGTGTCCACAACGCGGGTGCGTCGCGACGGCCGCGAACAGTCGCTGCCCCGGGAACAACTCGTCCCCGGCGACATCGTCCTGCTCGAATCCGGCGACTCGGTGCCCGCCGACGGCCGCCTCGTCCACGCCGTGCGGCTGCAGGTGGCCGAGGCCGCGCTCACCGGCGAATCGCACCCCGTGGACAAGTCGATCGACCCGGTGGATGCCGCGGACGCCCCGCTCGGCGACCGCACCGACATGTTGTTCATGAACACCGAGGTCACGCGCGGCCGCGCGGAAATGGTCGTGACCGCGACGGGCATGGCCACCGAAATGGGCGCCATCGCCACCCTTCTCGGTAGCGCAGGCGTGGAACAGACTCCGCTGCAGCGCCGGATCGGCCAGCTCGCCCAGACGCTGACCATCGTCGCGATCGTCACCGTCGCGCTCGTCTTCGTTCTCGGTCTGCTGCGGGGGCAGACGTGGTCGGACCTGCTCGTCACCGCGGTGTCGCTGGCCGTCGCGACCATCCCCGAGGGGCTCACGGCGGTGGTCGCGTTCACCCTCGCCATGGGAGCCTCCCGCCTCGCGGCTCGCGGGGCGATCGTCAAGCAACTCGCTGCAGTCGAGACGCTGGGCAGCACGTCGCACATCGCCACCGACAAAACCGGAACGCTCACCCTCAACGAGATGACGGTGCAACGTCTCCTGATACGCGGGCGCACGTTCCGTGTCACCGGTTCCGGCTACGGGACGGACGGGAAGATCCTCGTCGGCGACGGTCAGCCGGCCCCCGACCTCACCGACGCGTTGCTCGGTATGGGTCTGTGCAACGACGCCACGGTCAACGACGGTGTCCTCGTCGGAGATCCGACCGAGGGCGCGCTCGTCGTGCTCGCCGAGAAAGGCGGCATCGACGTCGACGGTGCTCGCGCCGCACTCACCCGGATAGCCGAGGTTCCGTTCGACTCGGCCTACAAGTACATGGCGACCTTTCACACCGTGCCCGACGGCGGGTTCCGTTGCTTCGCCAAGGGGGCGCCGGGTGCGCTGCTCGAGCGCGCATCCACCGCGCAGGGCGGGGACGGGACGATACCGCTCGACGACGCGGCGCGCCGGAAGATCCGTGACGCCGTCGACGGACTCGCCGGCGAAGGGCTCCGAACGCTGGTGATCGCCGGACGCGACCTCGACGCGGTGCCGCGTGGCGATTCGGATGCGCTCCAGGCACTCGTATCCGACCTCACGATCTATGCGGTGGTGGGCATCGTGGATCCGCCGCGGACGGAGGCGAAAGCGGCGATCGAGGTGGCACACGAGGCAGGTATCGCGGTGCACATGATCACCGGCGACCATCTGGTCACGGCATCCGCGATCGCGGCACAACTCGGAATCGACGGGAACGCCGCGTCGGGCGCAGACCTCGATGGGCTCGACGACGAGGAGTTGCGCGCCCGGGCCGAAGGGTTCGGCGTGCTCGCGCGGGTGGCACCCGAACACAAGATCCGGTACGTCAAGGCGCTGCAGGCAGATGGGCAGATCGTCGCGATGACGGGCGACGGCGTGAACGACGCGCCTGCGCTCGAACAGGCCGATATCGGCGTCGCGATGGGCATCACCGGCACCGACGTGTCCAAGGGCGCCGCGAACATGATCCTCACCGACGACAACTTCGCCACGATCGTCGCTGCCGTCGCCGAAGGACGCGGCATCTACGACAACATCGTCAAATTCGTGAAGTTCCAGTTGACCACCGCGTGGGGATTCGTCTTGATCTTCCTCGCGGCCGGTGCGCTCGGGCTCGCAGGCGGTGCCCCGTTCACCGCGCTGCAGATCCTGTGGGTCAACATCATCATGGACGGCCCGCCCGCCCGCGCCCGCGGGGTGGGCCGGACGGAACCGGACGCGATGAAGCGGCCCCCGCGGCCGGCCAAGGAAGCGTTGCTCACCCGGTCGCGGATTCAGCGGATCCTGGGCCTGGGCATCGTGATGGCCGTCGGCACCCTCGCAGTGCTGCGCTTCGGACCGGACCTGTTCCCCGACAGTGCGGGCGATCCGCTGTTCGCCACGACGCTCGCGTTCACCACGTTCGTGTTCTTCCAGGTCTTCAACCTCTTCAACGTGCGCTCGAACGTCGGATCGGTGTTCTCGCTGCAGACGCTGACCAACCACACCATCTGGATCGCGATCGTCGTCGTGATCGTGCTGCAGGTCTGCGTGGTGCAGACGAGCTTCCTGCAGGGTCTGTTCGATACCACCGCCCTGACCGCACCCCAGTGGATGCTGGCGATCGCGGTCGGTTCGGTGGTGTTGTGGGTGGACGAAATCGGGAAGGCGATCGCGCGTGCCCGGCGCCGGGACTGAACGCCGCCTCGGCGGGCCGAGTTCCGGGCGGTCGTCGGGGAGGTAGCGGTGACCTGCCACAATCGTCGGGTGAGTGTCCTTCGCAGTACCGATTCCGCGCTACCGGTTCCGCCCGACCCGTTCTTCACCGTCGGGGCCCGACTCGACAACGGACTGGGCCGCACCGGCACCATCCACACCCCGCACGGCGACATCCGTACGCCCGCGTTCATCGGCGTGGGGACCAAGGCGACGGTCAAGGCGGTTCTGCCCGAGGCGATGAAGGACCTGGGTGCGCAGGCGCTGCTGGCGAATGCCTACCACCTCTACCTGCAGCCGGGATCGGACATCGTCGACGAGGCCGGTGGGCTCGGCAAGTTCATGAACTGGGACGGCCCGACGTTCACCGACAGCGGCGGCTTCCAGGTCATGTCGCTCGGCGTGGGATTCAAGAAGGTCATCGCCATGGAGGCGGTCGGCGTCCAGAACGACGATGTCATCGCGCACGGCAAGGAACGGCTGGCCCGGGTCGACGACGACGGCGTCACCTTCAAATCCCACCTGGACGGATCGCGGCACCGGTTCACTCCCGAGGTGTCGATGCAGATCCAGCACCAACTCGGCGCCGACATCATGTTCGCGTTCGACGAGTTGACGACATTGATGAACACGCGCGGCTATCAGGAACGCTCGATCGAACGTACCCAGGCGTGGGCGGTGCGCTGCGTCGCCGAGCACGAGAAGCTCACCGCTGAGCGCTCGCACCGTCCCTACCAGGCGCTTTTCGGTGTCGTGCAGGGAGCGCAGTACGAGGACCTTCGCCGGCAGGCGTGCCGTGGCCTCGAATCGATCGTGGGGGAGTCGGGCCGGGGCTTCGACGGATACGGAATCGGCGGAGCGCTCGAGAAGCACAACCTCGGCACGATCGTGCGCTGGTGCTGCGAGGAACTTCCCGACGCCAAGCCGCGGCACATGCTCGGTATCAGCGAGCCCGACGACGTCTTCGTCGCGATCGAGCACGGTGCCGACACCTTCGACTGCGTCAATCCGTCGCGGGTGGCGCGCAACGCGGCGATCTACCACCCGGACGGCCGGTTCAACATCAACACCAGCCGGTTCCGCCGCGACTTCACCCCGATCGACGAGAACTGCGATTGCTACACGTGCACCCACTACACCCGGGCGTACATCCATCACCTGTTCAAGGCGAAGGAGATGCTCGCGTCCACGTTGTGCACCATCCACAACGAACGGTTCACGGTGCGCCTCGTCGACGAGATCCGGTCGAGCATCGAAGGCGGCTACTTCGAGGAGCACAAGGCCGAGACCCTCGGCCGGTTCTACGCGAAGAAGCGTCAGGCGGAGTCCGACGCCGGCGCCGGCGCGTAGGTCGGCTCGCGCTTCTTGACGTACGCGATCACGCGGTAGGTGACCGGCAGGAGCACGATCTCGATCAAGGTCTTCCAGAGGAAGCCGATGATCACGAAGTTGACGAAGTCGCTCCACGTGGTGATGCCGATCGCGCCGGCCGCGATGGAGCAGAACACGAGGGTGTCGGCGAACTCGCCGACCACCGTCGACCCGATCAGGCGCGCCCACAGATGCTTCTCCTGCGTGCGCTCCTTGATCCGCACCAGGATGTACGAGTTGAGCAACTGGCCGACGACGTAGCCCGCCAGGCCCGCGAGCAGCATCCTCGGCACCACCCCGAGAACGGCCTCGAACGACTCCTGGTTGGCGTAGAACTCCGCCGCGGGAAGCGACTGGGCGACCCAGAAGCAGAGTGCGGACAGCGCCACGGCACCGAACCCGTACAGCACGGCCCGGCGGGTCGCCGCGAACCCGTACACCTCACTGAGCACGTCGCCGAGGATGTAGGCGAGCGGGAACAGGAAGAACCCGCCGTCGGTGATGATCGGCAGGACCTGCAATGGACCGAGCGAGACCTCGGCGTCACCGAAGAACGCGATGCCCTTCGTCGCGCAGATGTTGGAGATCATCAGCACCGCGGTGAACAGGACGACGATCCCCGGGTAGGAACTGCGCCCCACGCTGGCGAATGCCGCGTGATGCGTGGTGGATGACGGGGAACTCGTCTCGTGCTGTGTCACCCGGCCATCCAAGCATCACGCGACGATGATCGCGAAGTTGTTCAACGGCAGCGGGGGGGGGGCCGCGGCGGGGGGGGGGGGCCCCCCGCTTCGCAGAGTGCGGCGTCAGGACTTGACGACCCGCGTGCCACCGGCGAACTTGTCGTGGAAGCCCTGCTTGCCACTGTCCTGCTCGATGGTCACGGCGATACCGATCCAGGCGACGAAGGACGCCAGGCTGACGAGCCAGCCGAGGAACGGGATACCGCTGAGGATCTGCAGTGCGACAAAGGCGTTGCGCTTCGCGGCCTCCTCGCGGGTCGGGAGTCCGCCGCCGGGTCCGACGACCGACAGACCGAGCAGTTTCTTGCCGATCGTGGCGCCCTTGGTCGACTCGAAGTAGGTCCAGTACGCGAACGCTGCGACACCCGAGAGCACCGACATCACGAACGCCATGAACCCGCTGTCGCTCCCGAACACGACGATGCTCGTGAGAATCGCCATAGGGATGCCGACGATCAGCGCGTCGATGATGCGGGCACCGAGACGGGGCAGCAGTTCCCCCGGCCGCGTGGGGCCGAATCCGGCTCCGGGCGCGGGCGGGAAACCGGGCGCGCCGTACTGCGTGGCGCCGTACGGCTCGTTCTGGGGAGCCCCGTACTGGGGGACGCCCTGCTGGGGTCCTCCGTACTGGGGTGCTCCGTACTGGGGAGCCCCGTACTGAGCGCCACCCTGCTGCGGGGCTCCGTACTGAGTGGCACCGGCGCCGTGCTGCTGAGCGCCGGGCTGCTGCCCGTACTGAGGCGCGCCGTACTGGGGAGCCCCGTACTGCCCGCCCTGCGACGGGTCGTTCGGGTTGTACCCGGACTGGATGGGGTTCTGGAACTGCTGGGTGTAATCGGCGGGCTGGCTGCCGTACGGCTGGTCACCGTGCGAGGGAGCACCCGGGTAGCCGCTGTGCTTGCGCGGGTCCTGCGAAGGGGGTGGGTATCCACCGGTGGTCATATGACTCCTTGTCGTTCGGCATGGCAACGCGCCACGGTACAACGTAACCGTGGCGCATCGACAGCGATGTAGCGATGTGTAACGGACGGGCAGAAGACGAGCGCGTTCAGGCGACGACCGGACCTCCCGTGGTGATCCGGTAGGCATACGTCGACGCGATGATCGAGACCGGAATGCTGACGAGAAGTCCGAGACCACAGAGCAACGCACCGAGGATGTTGATACCGATCAGCGCCAGCGCCAGCAGGATCAGCGTGCCCGCATTGGATTTGATCGCAGTGAAACTGGATTTGATGGCCGTGATCGCGTCTTGGTTCCGGTCGACGACGAAGGGCATCGCCCACCACGTCAGGAACGCGAAGACCAGTCCGGGCAGGATGCACAGTACGAGACCCACCGAGGTGCCGATCCCGACGAGCAAGCCGGTCAGAATGACCGCGCCGATCGGGCCGACCTGCAGGAACGTCCCGAACGCGGGCTTCCGGCCGTCGACCTCGCTGAGTGCTCCGCGCACGAATGCGGCCTCGATGAGATAGCCGACCACTGCGGTGACCAACGTGCCGATCAGGTTCGTGGCGGAGAAGGCGGTGGTGAACGAGATGTTGTCGGAGTCCTGCGTGTAGTCGAAACCGTTGAAGATTCCGTTGATCAGGGCCTGGATGACGAAGGCGATGACGACCAGCACGATCCAGACACCTGGATTCGCGCTGAATTTGCGCCAGCCGAAGGAGATCGCGTCGCCCACGCTCAGCCGGGTGGGGCCAGGCGCTCCGACGCCTTCCGAACCGAACCCGCCGGGAGGGGGCGGGTAATTC